>JAUSMY010000061.1 GCA_030646035.1 Thermodesulfovibrionia bacterium
GATCATCAGAGTTGTCAATAACCGCAGCACCGTTCTCACACTTCTGGCAGGAGCCTGGGTCATCAGAGTTGTCAATAACCGCAGCACCGTTCTCACACTTCTGGCAGGAGCCTGGGTCATCAGAGTTGTCAATAACCGCAGCACCGTTCTCACACTTCTGGCAAGAACCTAGGTCTTCAGAGTTATCAATAACCGCAGCACCGTTCTCACACTTCTGGCAAGAGCCGGGGTCTTGGGTATTATCCGGCACACAGATCCCGCCCTCAGGCCGGCTACATGCTTCGCATATAATTGTATCTTGTGTAAGTTGTATTAATAGATCCTCAGGGGTTTGAACAGGTTCTGTTGTCTGCCCATCTCTCTGCATAATGCTCATATATCCCTGAATTACAGTTCTACTGTATTGAGGTTGTCCTATTGCAGAAATGTCAACTTCGCCAAGAAGAACAGCCAATCCGGTTTCTTTATTTACATACCAGACTAAGAACTTAGTGCCTCTGACTCCTGCGACCGCATTGGGAGTGTGTATCTCAAATTTACCTTTGCCTGAAGTGGCTTCTAATGTACCGGTTAAAAGTTCAAATACAGCGCGGCCTTTTTTATTGCCGTTGCCTTCAAGATACTCTTTGATGGCAAGTTTTGAGTTTTCACCGAGAGTTATTATGCTGGCATCATTGAATTTCAGTCTTGCACGGGATGAGCCGGAGGTCTCAATAATATCTGTACTAAATATAATGTCTCCTTTTTGAGCAGGTATTGTTTCATTTTGCCTTAGGAGATTGACTTTCCCGGTTACGTTTGCGACGGTTCCGACATTCTCAGCAGCGTTGGCAAAGGAAGGGATGAGGAGCATTATGGAAAGAAATAATATAAATAGCTTTATTTTCATCTGAACCTCACAATAATATAATTGTTATAGGTTAATCTATTTTTATATAGTGATACAAAGATGTCAATATTATCAAATCAGGTAAAAAAGCTATATGCCAAGTGCTTCATAAATTTCATGTATGGCATCACTACAACTAATATATTCAGGATTGATCTCAAGGCATTTTTTCCACGTGTCAACGGCCTCCTGATACAACCCCATCTGTTTATAGCTCAATCCTAACTGATAACGATAACTCATGTCCAGAGGTTTAAGGGATACGGCTTTTTTTATCGCTTCGAGGGCTTTTTCGGAAATACCCATCCCATGGTAACAAATATATATATTGAAAAACAATTCCGCGCTGTCTGCTTTGTACTGAAGTCCCGCCTGTAAAGTGCTTACAGCTTCTGCCATACGCCTTGATCTGCGGTAAAGTTCGGAAAGTTTTACATGAAGTGCAATATCTTCAGGCTTCTCAGCTATCAATCTTTGATAGATAGATATGGCTTTTTCATGGGTTCCTGTCTTTTCATAGCTGTCGGCCATCTGTATTAAGAGGGATGGTTCATTGCCAAATTTATTCAGATAATTATTGCCGGTTTTAAGTGCCTGAGCATACTCTTCAGCATCGTATAAACCGCGAAGATGTGTAACGGCGTTCATGACTGTCGGCTGAAGAGAGAACGCATAAGACCGCTCAGTTAAGGCAGCCTGTTTCTTCCCCTTATTGAAGAGGTATGTCGCAAACCTGTTTCTGGCATCTGCGATTTCCGGCATCGCATTTTTGATCTTGTCATAATCCTGCGTAACCTCCCATATCTCATCAAGCACCATGAATATATTTGAATATAGGCTATCCAGCCTGAGGAACTCTTGATACTCTTTGAATGCGCTGCTGAGGGAACCTTTCTTAAGATAGAATGTGCCAAGGTCATAATGTGCATAAGCGCTTGCCGGTGCAAAATAAATAGCATTTTCATATGAGTCTTCAGCTTCTTTAAATCTTTCTAACTTCTCCAGAATAAAACCTTTTTTTGAATAGTAATAGCTTCTTGAGGGTGATTCATTTATAGCGTCATCATAATATTTGAGGGATTTTATCAGGAATGACTTTTTTTCAGACATATTGTTGGAATCACTTGATCTTGCTGCCATTACGTCGCCCATAGTTATTAAATGCAATGCATTTCCCGGGTCAAGATAAATGGCTTTACTGATAGCCGCGGTTGCGAATTCATAATCTTTATTATTTATATGTCTCTTTGCTTGTTTCAGATATATATTGCCAAGAAGAGGCGAAATAACAATTACAAATATTATTAGACTCAATAAGGAGATACTGATAATAGCCGGGATTCTCCATTTTTTGTTTAATGAAAAGGAACATATTCCGGATCGTTTATCAGAGGGCAGGTGATTGGCAGAAGCCAGAGCAATGGCAGCACATACGGAAAAGAGTATGGCATTTGAAGGTATCTGAAAATTAAAGTCGGTAATTCCATGTACGAGAAGAGAGAAACAGCCTGTGAGAGCCCCCAATCCAATTGCTTGCAAATGCTTATCCGGAAGAGCGGCAGACTTTTTGAATACATTAAAAAAAAGCGCCGTTGCACATAAAACAGCTGAGATGATGCCGATGATTCCTGTCTCTGCTGTGAGTTCCAGGTAATCGTTATGAGCATGATCAATAAAACTCCTCATTAAATTTTCAGTCTGATAACGCGGGAAAGTGTCTTTGAATGTGCCGAGCCCGGTGCCGAACCATGGATTGTCTGAGATAATATTTAGCGTGCTTTTCCAGATTTCCAGTCTCCCACTGCCGGCAAGCATCGGGTCTTCAAGTGTCCACATCCTCTTTAGAACGGGTTCCAGGCCAAGCCATGTGGAAACCAGCAGGATGAGCATGGAGAAGCCTGCCAGCAGCCATACAGTCTTACGGCGACTATTACTGAGTGTTAAAACTGTCAATAGAAAGAACATTCCGGCAAGAAGGCCTATAGTCCCTCCTCTGGATAAGGAGAACAAGACTGCGGTTGCAGTATATACGCCGAGCAATATCAGCAAGATACGTTTTGCACCGCTGCTTGCCAGTGCCAGACCGAAACAGAGCCAGGTAATAATCTCCAGATAACCGGCGAAATGGTTGTGATTTACAAATGTAAGCGAAATCATGTGATGGTTGAGGGAAAATATTTTTAGACCGGTTAGCTCTCCGCCAGCCAGTACTAATCCGGCGGTCGCAAAGGTACTTCCGAATATGATCAGTACCCATACGATTCTTAAGAGATTCCCCCTGTCTCTTATTGAGTAAAAAACAAAGTAAAAGAGAGCCATGTAATTGATTAGTTTGTAAAGCTGGATCCGGCTTGCGTAGGGATATACAGAGAGCAACGCTGAAAGACAGGAAATAGAAAGAAATATTATCGCGGCAAGATCTACCGGAGAGCGGTGTATGGTTATGCGCCCTTCGAGTATCATCGAAAGGATCCAGAGAAAAATCATGGCGATTGATAAAGTATGCATTACCGTGACAGACCAGATCTCTACAGATCCGTATGCCAGTGGCGTAAAGATCAGAAGAGAATATAGAAGGATCTGATTTATTGAAGCGATAGATGGTGTGATTGCTGATTTGTTAATCATTTTTCAAGGCCGGCCAATATGCTTTATAAGGCATTCATAACCTGTTAACGGTGTATTAAAAGGAAAAAATATCTGCTTATACATTATTTAATATAATGGTTTCCTGGTTAATTTTCTAATTATATTAACGATTTTTACATATATAATATTCTTTATGGCAGACCTTTTGATTATCTTGATTTAAACTTGAAAGAATGGCATAATTGTCACTTCTCAGGGAAGTGTTGCATCATATGTCAGATTTATACTCTTCTAACATTATTATTCAGTATCAAACAGAGGCTTATTAATGAGAAATCCATTATCACTTGCTTTTAAGGCCGTTATATTGCTCATACTTATAGGGCAGATCCTTATTCCTAAAGGGGCTTACAGCGCCATATTTCTTGACAAGGTCGTCGCAACCGTCAATGGTGAGCTTATCACCTGGAGCGAGCTTATGAGTGTTGTCGAGGTTGAGGGAGCAAAGTCTCTTGAGGGCCTTGAGGGCAAAGAGAGGGAGGCCAAGTCCGGTGAGATCGCGAAGTATCTGCTTAACAGCATGATAGATGTAAAGCTGCAGCTGATGGAGGCGAAGAAACTGGGGTTTGATGTATCTGACAATGAGCTTGAGTCTGCAATTGCTGATATAAAAACGAGGTACAACCTGTCTTCTGAGGCGTTAATAACCTCTCTGAAATTAGAGGGCTTTACGCTTGAAGAGTATAAAAAGAGGCTTTCAGAACAGATACTGCTTTCCAAGATTTCAAACTACAGGGTCAAAAACAATATCCTTATCACTGACGCTGAGATAAAGGAATATTACAATTCCGGGGAAGGCAGCGCAGAGGTAAGGATAAGGCAGATATTCTTTTCAATGCCTGAGAGCGACGAACAGAAGGCAGCTCTTAATAAGAGGGCTGAGGAAGTGATGCAGCGGATAAAAGCAGGTGAGAATTTTGCTTCTCTTGCCATTGAATTCTCAGAGGATGCAAGCAAGGAGTTTGGCGGTGACCTTGGTTTTATAGGCCACGGGACTATTCTGAATGAGGTTGAGGACGTTGCCTTCAGCCTTAAGACCGGTGAGGTAAGCGCCCCATTCTGGAGTCCGGCAGGACTTCACATCGTAAAGGTTGAGGAGACAAGGGTGGGCGGTGCATCAAAAGAGTCTGAAGAAAATGTAAAGGATATCATCTTCCAGAGAAAATACAATATGATGTATGACCAGTGGATCAAGATGCTCAGGGAGAATGCTTATATAGAGGTCAATTTATAATAAGTTAAGGGGTGCGCATATGCTGCAAGACGATATAAAGATAGGACTTACATTTGATGATGTTCTGCTTCTTCCCGCAAAGTCAGGCGTGCTGCCGAGGGATGTCAATGTCAGCGCGCGTTTTACAAAGAAGATCAAACTTAATATCCCTCTTGTAAGTTCGGCAATGGATACTGTTACAGAGACCTCTCTTGCTATTGCTATTGCCAGAGAGGGGGGGATCGGCATCATTCATCGCGCAATGCCGATAGCCCGGCAGGCTTCTGAAGTTGATAATGTAAAGAAATCCGAGAGCGGGATGATCCTGGATCCTATAACCCTCAGCCCCGATGACAAGATAGTTAGGGCGCGTGACCTTATGAAGAGGTATAAGATATCAGGTGTGCCGATAGTTAAGGGGAAAAAACTGGTCGGCATCCTTACCAATAGGGACCTGAGGTTTGAGACAAACCTTCAGAAAAAAGCCTCTGAGGTCATGACAAGGAAGGGGCTTGTTACAGCCCCTGTCGGTACAAGCCTTAACTCTGCCGAAGATATACTTCATAAGCATAAGATAGAGAAGCTGCCTATAGTTGATGATGATTTCAATTTGGTAGGCCTTATCACCATAAAGGATATTGAAAAGAGAAGAAAGTACCCAAATGCATGCAAGGATGAATTCGGAAGGCTGAGAGTTGGAGCCGCGCTTGGTGTAGGGCCGGAGACGCTGGAATCTGCAGACTTCCTTATCAAGGCCGGTGTGGATGCGCTGGTAGTTGATACTGCTCACGGACATTCACAGTTTGTGATTGAGATGGTAAAGGAGCTGAAGAAGAAGTACAGAAATATTGAGATCATCGCAGGGAACGTGGCAACTGCAGAGGCGACCAGAGACCTGATAAAGGCCGGTGTCAGCGCTGTAAAGGTGGGCGTAGGCCCGGGCTCTATCTGTACCACAAGGATAGTGGCAGGAGCCGGTGTGCCGCAGATGACCGCCATAAAGGAGTGCGCAAGGGTAGCGGATGCCGCCGGCATACCGATAATTGCAGACGGCGGAATTAAATTTTCAGGTGATGTTACAAAGGCGATAGCAGCAGGCGCAAGCTGCGTTATGATAGGCGGACTCTTTGCAGGCACTGATGAGAGTCCAGGTGAGCTTGTGCTTTTCCAGGGCAGAAGCTACAAGGTCTACAGGGGCATGGGCTCTCTTGGGGCTATGGAGTCAGGTTCAAAAGACAGGTATTTTCAGGCAGGGGTCGAGTCAAAGAAGCTTGTGCCTGAAGGCGTTGAGGGAAGGGTTCCGTATAAAGGGCCGTTGGCTGCCAGTGTGCATCAGCTTGTCGGCGGCCTAAGGTCAGGCATGGGTTACTGCGGCTGCAGGAACATTGAAGAGCTTCGCAAGAAATCGCGTTTTATCCGTATAACACCGGCAGGCCTCAGAGAGAGCCATGTGCATGATGTGGTTGTAACAAGAGAAGCCCCGAACTACACCACGGAATAGCGCTATGCATGAAGAGAATATCTTAGTCCTGGACTTTGGTTCACAATACACCCAGCTTATAGCAAGGCGCATCAGGGAGAACAAGGTATATTCCGAGATACTCCCATATAATGCCGATCTCCAAAAGATAAAGTCTTTTTCTCCAAAAGGGATAATCCTTTCAGGCGGCCCCTCAAGCGTATACGAAAAGAACGCCCCCATGCCGGATAAGCGGATATTTGAACTCGGCATCCCGATACTTGGCATCTGCTATGGCATGCAGTTAATGGCGCATGTATTCGGAGGCAAGGTAGCAAAGAGCATCAAGAGAGAGTACGGCAGGGCTGTGCTTAAGATAGACGATAAGAATGATATCTTCAAGGGTATCCCTCAGGGCAAGGTCGTATGGATGAGCCACGGCGACAAGATATTGAAGTACCCTTCCGGTTTCAAATCTATCGCTCACACTGATAATTCACCGGTTGCGGCAATGGCTGACAAAAAGAGGGGCCTCTTCGCATTTCAGTTCCATCCCGAGGTAGCGCATACTGAATATGGCGTCAGCATATTAAAGAACTTCATCTTTAATATCGCTAAATGTAAACCCGAGTGGACTATGGGTTCCTTCATCGATGCTACCACAATAGAGATAAAGAAGAAGGTTGGGAATGACAAGATAATATGCGCCATAAGCGGCGGTGTTGACTCTTCAGTCACAGCTGTTCTGCTGAATAGAGCTGTTAAAAAACAGCTGACCTGCATTTTTGTGGATAACGGGCTTCTCAGAATGGGAGAGGCTGATAAAGTCGTTAAGATGCTGAAGAGGAATTTCCGTATAAACCTGATACACGTGGATGCAGTTGACAGATTTCTCAACAAGCTGAAGGGGGTTGTTGACCCGGAGAGAAAGCGTAAGATCATCGGCAATGAATTTATAAAGATATTTCAGGAAGAGGCTAAAAAGATAAAGGATGCAAAGTACCTTGCGCAGGGCACTTTATACCCGGATGTAATAGAGAGCACCTCATTTAAAGGCCCGTCCGCAGTGATCAAGAGCCACCATAACGTAGGCGGCCTTCTTGCAAATATGAAGCTCAAGCTTGTTGAGCCTCTGAGGGAGCTATTTAAAGACGAGGTCAGGGCGTTAGGCAGGGAGCTGGGCATGTCTGATGAGGTTATAAACAGGCAGCCCTTCCCGGGTCCGGGCCTTGGGATCAGGATCATCGGCAAGGTTACACACCTGAGAGCCGAGATACTTCGCAAGGCAGATGCGATCGTGCTTGAAGAGATAAAGAAAGCCGGCCTCTATCATGATATTTGGCAGGCCTTTGCAGTCCTGCTTCCGATCAAGACCGTTGGTGTCATGGGAGATGAGCGTACGTATGAGAATGTTATTGCCGTAAGGGCTGTGACTAGTGTCGACGGGATGACAGCTGACTGGGCAAAGATCCCTTATGATGTTCTGGGTATAATTTCCAACAGGATAATCAACGAGGTAAAGGGCGTTAACAGGGTTGTATATGATATAAGCTCAAAACCTCCCGGAACGATAGAGTGGGAGTAGGGACCTTCATCCCCCGCGTTTCATAATAACTTCACACATTTCTTTTATCGTAATTACACAAAAGGTTTGACTTGCAGATGAAGTTGATAGGTGGTATATATAAGTAGAATATCAAAATAGGTGTAATCATTTAATAAGGAGGGGATCATGAAGAAGTTTGTTTCAGTCATAGCTTTAATTTCATTCTTTGCATTGGCATCAGGCTGCACACAGTATCATACACAGGGCGCGGCAGTCGGAGGCGCGGCAGGCGGCCTTGCCGGAGCTCTTCTTGACCATAAGAACCCGTGGAAAGGCGGCATAATAGGCGCGGCATTAGGCGCAATCCTCGGGGCAACCATCACTGATATTTCAATGAAGGCTTCACAGGAAGCAGCGGCAACAGGAAAGCCTGTACAGTACAAGACTGAAGACGGCCGTGGAGTATATCGTGCCGACCCTGTTGACTATAACGCCCAGACCAACTGCCATAAGGTGCACGAAACAGTATGGGAAGACGGCAGGATAGTAAAAGACCAGATTAGGGA
This sequence comes from Thermodesulfovibrionia bacterium, assembly GCA_030646035.1. Lineage (NCBI taxonomy): Bacteria > Pseudomonadati > Nitrospirota > Thermodesulfovibrionia > Thermodesulfovibrionia bacterium. Next base: position 8,323 of record JAUSMY010000061.1, read on the forward strand.
AGTCTGCGAAGGTAACAAGACAGAGCAGAGATACTAAAGACACAGGTTTTTGTAATAAGGCATAATCTATGAGGGCTGCGGCGACGCAGCCCTTTTTGCTTATTAGCGGCAGATTTTCTCTTATGCTAAACTGTCATATGGATTTGATTAGACGATGTAAAGAGCTGGTAAATAGTGCGGACTATAGACTAACCTTTCATGCTGAAATAGAAAGAGACGCTGACTGTATAAGCATTATTGAGCTGGAAGAAGCTTTGACTAATGATTCATGCGAATTGATTGAAAATTATCCTGACGATCAGAGGGGGCATTCTTTTTTATTGCTTGGTTTTTTATCACAGAATCAACCTGTTCATGCAGTCTGCTCGATTCATGAGGATACTTTAGTTATAATAACAGTATACAGGCCTGATCAGGAGTTATGGATTAACTGGAGAACAAGAAAGGAGAAGAAATGAAGACATGTCCATTTTGTAAGGGTAACATTGAGACTCATAAAATCGACCATATGCACAAATGGGGCTCAGAATTTTATCTTTTTGAAAATACAGAGGCTGAGGTTTGTAAACAATGCGGAGAAATCTTCTTTCGTCCTGATACATTAAAATTGTTTGATAAGTATGTAGCAGAAAAGAAAAAAGGGAAGAGAACTATTCATGTTCCTGTCATTGAGATGTCCAGCACCGCAAGGGCATAGCTCATCAGATTTCTACCCTGATATAGAGCATTTAATCTGAATAAATGAAAACACTGGCTTTGATAAAGGAAATCAATATTGATAGAACCCTAAAATCTCTCCTTGACGAGTTAGAAGATGAATGCCTGCATGTTACAAGCCTTATTGAAGCTCTCAAGATTAAAGAATTGACAGAAGTTCAGAGAGAAGAGATATTGGGAGAATTATCTGCGGCGCTAAATCATTTAAAGATACATTCACAGGAAGTTGAGCTGGCAATTGATAACACGGCTTAAAATGGTCATTCCGGCGGCTGAATTCCGCCTACTGTTGGCTTGTCCGGAATCTTTCGGCAATAGAGCTTACTGCTAAACATGATGCTTTCCCCACAACTCCTTTTCCAGTTTCATGAGTGAGAAATAGTGTTCCTTTAGTCACTCCGTCTTATGGTTCGGCAGTTGAGTCTCTCAGCTACATCAATGTGTGGATTAGGAACATTGCAAGGGCGATCTGAATAGTAATCCCGATGCCAATAACCACAAGACATCCTCCCCCTGTAATCATTTTGCCAATCTTTCTCTCTCGTCCGCTTTTGGTTAGCGGAATGCCAATGGATCGGGAGATCTTAGACTTAGCTGCAGAGATTCCTACAAGTCTTTTCCATGAAAAGCCACCTCGATTCATGTTGAATGTCCTCCTATATTAATGATGGATTTTATCAATATTGAACGGATTTATTCAAGAGATCCAATCAGCCAGTCCCATTAGCGAAACTGTAGGTAAATTTTTTGATAAAAACAGCGTTAAAAGTGTTAAAATGATTTCAATAAAAAAGAAAAATTAAATAGTTAAGTCAGTTATTATAATGCGCTGTGACTAATTAAGGGAGGAGAAATGGGGAATTTTGTAAGAGGTATGCTTGTAAAGCAACTTGAGGAATTTAAAAAGAAGGGGGTTGCTCAAGCAGCTAGAAATCTTCCTGCTTCGACTGCCATTGTGCCAGATACCAATGAAACTGAAATTATTACAGATGCTAGGGGTTATATTAACGAATCGACTAGTGGTTATTTAGCAAATCTTGCAAATATTGACCGTCAAGCCAATAACTTTACTAATGAAATAGATAATGTTAAAGCTACATGTAGTGCAGAGATAGAGCAAAATACAATCGAACCATCCTTCAATGCTATATTGGCCAATCATAGTAATAGCCTGATATCAGTTCAAGAGGAAGAGTTAATAGCAAGAGCACAACTGGAAGGATTTAAGCATAAACATGGGTTACAGAGGTCTGCAAAATACCCAGAAGACAACTTGCATCATTTCTCACTGCTTATTTTATTTGTTGCAATTGAAACAGCAGTAAATGCTTTTTTTTATGAGGCTCAATCAGGAGGCTTGCTTGGTGGTGCTGTTATTGCACTAGCTGTCTCTGTTGTCAATATGGGGATTGCCGTATTTTTTGGTATTTTTTTTAGACATGTCCACCTCAATGATTCCAAACAAAAGTTAATTGGATATAGTTCGATACTTAGTTTTATTATGTTAGCAGTTGTTCTTAATCTAATTTTCTCAACCTTCAGAGTTCAGTTTGCTTTAATTGCGGACTCATCAGATCAAGTGCAGCTTGGAAAGGCTTTCCTTATATCTACTAAGGAAGCATTTGGAGTATTTACATTGCATTTTCCGAGTGTTGACTTTATGAGCTTTATTCTTTTCTTTGTTGGTTTAGGCTGTTGCGTGGTTGGTTTCTACAAAGGTTACACTATAGATGATTCTTGCCCAGGTTATGGTGATTTGGATCGGAGATATAAAGAGGCCAAGAATGAGTTTGAAGCAAAAAGAGAAGTTGCTATAAATGATTTAAAGCGTTCTCTGGATCAAAAAATAAGAGATATTGAAAAACTACTTACCAATGTTTTGGATCTTCAGAGAAAAGTTGCAGCTCTTAAGGCTGAGGCTCTTAACTCTCAAGCAGAATACAGTGCAAATATAGATACAATACAAAGTGAGCTCGATTTACTTATAAAGGCATATAGGGATTCTAATAGTGCAGTAAGGTCAGTATCTCAACCGAGTTATTTCACAGAAAGGGTTAGCGTACTTCCAGAAACTGACTATTCGGAAAAACTGAATGCATTAATTAAAAAGATTGATGATGTAACCTTGCAGTCAAAACAAATGCAAGACGCTCATGGCAAGTCACTCAACGACATTAAGATTAATAGACAGCAGGAAATAACAGAACTATATACGAATGGAATACCTAAATTCTTTGCAAGAATAGTGTCTGATGCGGAAGCTAACATTGCCAAGAATTCTCACGAATAAAAATATTTGTAATATATTTAGGGGGCGTTCCAATTATGAACAATCGTAGAAAAGCTTGGTTAACTATTATAGGTTCGGCTTCTTTTATTTTATTAATATTCATTAGTAAAATATTTATCACTCCTAAGCCCGATTGTAATCCTGATGTAAAAGCTAAGACATTAATTATTATTGATCGTACTGAAGAAGTAGCAACTCAAACAGCTGATTTAATCGTGGATCGTGCATGGGATTTTATCTCTAATAAAGTGAAAGAAGGGGAAAAAGTTTCTGTTTTCTCGATAACGGAGGGTTCCAAGAAGAATCTCAAACCAGCTTTCTCTATGTGTAAACCTCGAAAAAATGGCAATAGATTCTTTGAAAATGCAAAGAAAGTTAATGAACGTTTCAAGATAAATTTCGAGGAACCTCTCAGACTCGTTATATCGGCCCCAATAGGCAGTGAAAATGAAACACCACTTGCTCAGGGATTGATCGATTTAAGTCTTGATGACAACTCTTTCCGATCCTCTGATATTTCGGATGTGCTAATTTTTTCAGATTTTCTTGAGAATACTTCCTGCTTTTCAATGTATAAAAATTGCCTTGATGGACAGGCGGCTATAAAACAATTCCGTAACTGTCGAGTCGGTGCTGTTGAGCGCCCTAAGTTTAAGAATATTTGCATTAGAATGAATATTATTCCAAGAACAAATAACGCAGATATTACACAACAAACTTTAAGCTGTCGTGCTATGTTTTGGAATTGGTTTTTTGGCGATAGTGAGGGTAATACATGTGTCGGCGAAGTGGACAATCCCCATATAATAATAGATTACATGGGGGGAGGTTAATTATAAATTATGCATAAATCTTTTTTTCCTCTTTTTGCAATCACATTTATTATCATAATAATCGCTACCTTTTTTAGCAGTGGGAATGCACATTTCATCCCAATTCTATGTGGATTGCTACCGATAGCAATCTATCATTCTATCCTTTTGCGCAAGAAGGAACCTCCTCTCACCCCTAATGAAGTCGACAGCATTTACTATTTTGGTTTTTTAGTTACTATCGTTATTTTAGTGACTACTGCAATTTCAATGGGTTTGAAAAATGACAGCAAACCTGATCTTAAAGCAATCATGCTTCAGTTTGGATTTGGTCTTGCTGCAACTGGATACGCACTATTTGCCCGGTTACAATTATTAACAAAACTTAACAGTTTTTCTGAAGCCGACATTCTGACCTCAACAAAAAACTTGTCAGACAGAATTGATAGTATAACTTCTGAATTAACTAGAGCTCAGTATCAAATTACTGGCTTTATTGATCTATCGGAACTGAGCTTCAATCAAGTGAAAGGGAATTTCGATAATAGTTGCTCATCTATCTTGACAAGCACTTCTTCAACAATTAAAGAGTCTACACAACAATTTTCTGAGGCTATTTCTTCTGTTATGGAGGAAATAGGGAGAATTCAGACTGAAGCTGAATCAATCAGTTTTTCGCTTGCATCAGGAAAAATAGCTTTATTCTCAAGCGAATTGAATATTTCAATGAAAAAGATTGCTGACACAGCAACTAAAATAGGTGATGAGACTAATGAAGCTATTACTCAACTGACTAAGGCTGCTAGAAAAATGCTGAAGCTTGCTAGTCAAATTACTGATAGTGCCGAGTCTTTACAGTCATTAGATAACCTAGTTAATATGGCAAGTAATATTGTTGTTGCACTTGATCTTATGTCTCAGTCAGCAGTTGCATCTGAAAAGGCTTTATCATCTATGGAAGCAAGCATTAAACAGGCTAGCACGAGTATAAGTGATAAAATTATACATCCAGTTAATTCATCTACGATACATGATGTTTTGAAAGAGGTAACAACATCATTTGCGGAAATGAGATCAACAACTGAAGCTATGACTTTGTCATTTTCTTCTGTTGCAATGCCATTAAAAAACCAAATGAACATTTTTCATGAACGACTGCAATCATTAAGTGATACGATTAACAATTTAAATGGAGCAATTATTTCAAATGATATCGTTCCTGGACTCATATCAGCTAAGGAGAAAATTCAGAATTTTGAAATTAAAATAGGTCAAGATGAAGGTTTACTTACAAATCGAGTGTCTGAGATGTTAAGGTCTATTACTCTTGACCAACAAGCAAATGATTCGTAGGGGTATTAATTGAAGCAGTCTGAGCAAGCACTATACATAACATTAATTGATTTTTTAATTCAGATTATTTTTATTGGATTGGTTGTTGGAGTAGTGTACGCTGTTTCACAAACTGAGGATGATAAGTCAAAAAACAATGCAAACAAACTTGAAGTAATAGCTAAAGATTCTGGTATGAATGTTGAGGAGTTATTAGATTATATGAGTAAATTAGGCCCGATAAAAACACTCGGACCTGCTGAATCTGCTCCAGGTCTCTTCAAATTGGGAAAAGAATTAGAAAACTTAGTTGCTAAAGTTGGAGGTGTTGATGAGGCAAAAAATATTCTAAAAAAAAGTGGGGGGCAAGGTTATGAATCATGCCTACCAGATAAAAAGGCTATTGTTACATTCCATGCATATGAAAACTACATAACTGTTGATGGAAAGACAAAAGAATTTGATACCTTACTATCTCAACTTGGTGTATCAGCAAACAAAATTGATAAAATGACTTTTTCTGAGTTTAAAGAAAACTTTAATAGGGTAATAAAAGACAACCCAAACTGCAGATACAATGTAAATATAATTGAACACAGTGATTTTAAAAAACCTCGTGATGTTATCCGAACATGTTTTTGGCCTAAGTCTTATAAAAATGCTGAATAATTTGCCTCAGAGTAGTCTATCCTAAACCCTGCCCCACAGCTCGCTAGGCTTTCTTACGCCAAAGGAATTTGCACAGAAGGAAGAAAAATCTTACTGGAAAACTCTAACTTATAATGGCACTATAGCTGAGGGTAGTTCAGAGGTAGTTCACGATATCTAATCTCTTGTGACAATGAAAGGGCCTTTGTGATAAGATTAATGTCGCTGAAAATGGCGGATTAATATTATGGAAGAACGTCTTCAAAAGATCATCGCAATGGTAGGCATCGCTTCAAGAAGAAAGGCTGAAGAGCTGATCTCTGAAGGGAAGGTGACTGTAAACGGAAAGATCGCAAGCCTTGGAATGAAGGCAGACCCTGACGTAGACCATATAAAGGTCAGCGGCAAGCTCCTTAAATTATCAGGGCCCAAGGTTTACATGGCCTTTCACAAACCGGAAAGATGCATCACTGCTTTGAGCGACCCACAGCGCAGGCTTACTGTCAAGGATTTTTTAAAAGGGGTAAAGATAAGCGTATTTCCCGTAGGCAGGCTTGACTATGATTCTGAAGGCCTTCTTATACTTACAAATGACGGGGAACTGGCAAACGCGATACTTCAGCCTAAGAATAAGATACCTAAGACATACCTTGTTAAGATCGAGGGGTTTCTTGAGGATAAGCACATACAGAAGCTCCAGAAAGGCATAAGGCTTGATGACGGGTTGACCGCTCCTGCCAAGGTAAAGAGGGTCAGAAAGACTGAGGCCAATTCCTGGATAGAGATAACAATATATGAAGGCAGAAAGAGGCAGATAAGAAGGATGATGGAGAGGCTCGGCCATGATGTTATTAAACTTAGGAGAACCAGGATCGCAGGAATAGACCTTGGCAAACTGCCTAAAGGCGTATTCCGCTATCTTACGCATGATGAGGTAGTAAAGCTGAAAGAACTGGTCTTTCCTGAAAAGGTAAAACATGAGAACTAATTACTGCGGAGAGATAAGAGAAGAGAATATCGGCGCTGAGGTGACGCTTGCCGGATGGGTACACAGGTGGAGGGACCACGGCGGTGTTGTGTTTATCGACCTCAGGGACAGGAGCGGAGTTGTGCAGCTTGTCTTTAATCCTGAGACTGACGCTGAAATAGTTAAGGCAGCCCAAAAGATAAGGAACGAGTTCGTGCTTCAGATCAAGGGTGAGGTTTCTAAGAGGCCGCCTGAAACAGAAAATAAATCGCTGCCTACAGGGCAGATAGAAATAATAGTCAGAGAGCTTATTGTGCTCAATGAATCAAAACCTCTTCCGTTCATGGTTGAAGACGACACAGATGCCTCTGAGCAGCTGCGGTTCAGGCACAGGTATCTTGACCTTAGAAGGCCTATTATCCAGAAGAACTTGATCCTGAGGCATCAGGTCACAAGGACGATGAGGGAATATCTTGATGCAAAAGGGTTTCTGGATATTGAGACACCTGTACTTACAAAGAGCACTCCTGAAGGCGCAAGGGATTATCTTGTACCGAGCAGGCTGAACCCCGGCCATTTTTATGCGCTTCCGCAGTCGCCCCAGATATTCAAGCAGATACTCATGGTATCAGGTTTGGAGAAGTACTACCAGATAGTAAAATGTTTCAGGGATGAAGACCTGCGAGCTGACAGGCAGCCTGAATTTACACAGCTTGACCTTGAGATGTCCTTTGTAACACGGGACGACATAATGGGACTTATTGAGACTCTCCTGAAGAAGATCATGAAGGATCTGAAAGGTATGGAGTTCAGCGAGCCGTTTCAAAGGCTTTCATATAATGAATCGCTCCAAAGGTATGGAAGCGACAAGCCTGACCTGAGGTTCGGGCTTGAGCTCAAGGATGTAAGCGATATTGTGAAGGATGGATCGTTCAAGGTCTTTCTTGGCGCGCTGTCAGGCGGAGGTATTGTAAAGGGCATTAACGCAAAAGGCCTTGCCGGTTACTCAAGAAAGGAGATGGATGACCTCACAAAAGAGGCGCAGTCCTATGGGGCAAAAGGCCTTGCCTGGATAAAGATAAAGGATGGTTTTGAATCACCTATCGCAAAGTTCTTTTCTGAAGATATTCTCAAAGCTCTTGCAGAGAGGCTTGAGGCGGAAGAGGGCGACTTGCTCTTATTCGTAGCTGACAGCGTGCAGTCCACAAATGCCACGCTCGCAAAACTAAGGGATGAGCTTGCATCAAGGCTTAAACTTATAAAAGACGGTGCATATAAATTTGTATGGATAACCGACTACCCGCTTTATGAATGGAACCCTGATGAAAAGCGTTATGACGCGATGCATCATCCGTTCACAAGCCCTATGGAAGAGGATATGGAACTCTTTCTCAATCGCGGTAATGATGATGTCAAAGATGTCAGGGCTCAGGCTTATGACATAGTCCTGAACGGTTATGAGATCGGCGGCGGAAGCATACGTATCCACAGAAAAGAGGTTCAGGACAGGATGTTCGAGCTTCTTAATATGAAAAAAGAAGATGCTGACGCAAAGTTCGGTTTTCTACTTGAGGCGCTTGAATTCGGCGCGCCTCCCCACGGCGGCATCGCGCTCGGCCTTGACAGGCTGGTAATGCTGCTTGCAAATGCCAGGTCGATCAGGGACGTTATAGCATTCCCGAAGACACAGAAGGCTGTATGCCCCTTAAGCAACGCCCCATCCGCAGTTGATGATAAGCAGTTGAGAGATCTCAGTATCAAGCTTGATATTGTTGAATAGCCTGTTGATTAAGAGGATACTTCTGAAGTTTAATACCTGAAAAATAATCGGTGCTATTTTAAATTATTAAGCCAGTTGCGGGCTTCCTGCCCTTGGGGCGAATTGGGGTTGATCTTTTCAGTATGCTGCAGCACTATCTTTGCTTCATCATTTCTTGCTGACTGAGCAAGTACATAACCGAGGCTTAACCATATGTTCTGGTAGTTGGGATCCAATTGTGAGCCTTTCCTCAGGACGTCAATAGCTTCGTCTGTTTGTCTTGTATAGTGAAGGGAGAGTCCCAGGTCATTATAAGTGTCAACATCTTTCGGGTTAAGTTCAATTACTTTTCTGTAAACACTAATAGCCTGAACATACTGGCCGTTTTCAAAGTATTTGTCGCCCATAAGCGAGAGTGATTCAGGGCTCTTGCCTTCCGTATCAAGCCTTGCCATGACGCCGCCGTTTCCCAGGTTCGTATCAATTATAGGGCCTGTTACTGCAGTACTGCTGCTGTTCTTCTGCGTGGTTTTATCACTTTTGTCGCATGAAGTTACAAGAAAAGATAATGTTGTGAAGAGCAAAATAACTATGCTGATAGAAAAGCGATGTAGTAAATGATTTATTTTAGGCATATAGAATAATATATTTTTTTTACTGAATCCACAAGAGGTCATTAAGTATCCAGCCGGTATCCCCGGATTCGTACATTACGTTGACCCATGGCTCTTTTATTTCTAAAACCTTCAGAGATTCGTACTGATATAAAGGGCTAAGGGTTGTCTTTTTATACTCTTCCCCAGGCCCGCTCCTGACATTTGCCTCATCAACTTTGACAACAGCGCATTTCAAATCCTCTGTCACAAGATTTTCCGCTATCCAGTGAGTATCTCCTTCCAGGTCCTCAACCTTATACCAGGTGCCTTTTTTGGAGATCTTTTTTAACGGCATGTACATAAACACCTGCCAGCTTATCTCATCTTTTGCGCTTGGGCCTGACCTGAGATTCGCCGTGTCAGCAGTGACACATAATGAATAAGCATCAGAGGCTGACAGTATAAAAAAGCAGATTGCGATAATAGTCGTTCTTTTCATGACATATTCCATACAAAATTCAGCGGCTGGCAACTGCCGGTCCGCTGGAATGTTTTGTTATGCGAGATTGACGTTGAATCAACCATTTCTTAAAAGATTTCTGGCTTTCCGCTGACGGTTTCCCGGTTAACAATCCTTCAACACTTATATCTTCATCAATATCTTCCCAATGAATACCATGGCCCCTGCCAATCAATCTCCAGTTACTTCGCTCCTTTGGAGTAGCATATACCAAACGAGGAAACCATTCCAGAGGAACTGAAATTGTTCTTCCATCACTTAGGTCTACATTCAGGGTATCTTTTGTTACTTTTACATGTTCTGCTTTTGGCACTTCTATTTCAACTACCGAAGTATTCATTCCACGCCTCCAATAATTTTGAATGCTTCTCATTAATAAGTTTGTGGATTTTACTGATTTCTATTCTACTAAATCCTCCACTACTTTGCAGCCTGACAGGGTCAAGCCAGAATTTGGCAATTTTGTCATCACGCTCAACATGAATATGCTGAGGTTCGTCCTTATCACCTGCATAAAAGAAAAACCGATAAGATCCAGAAATATCTTTAACTGTCGGCATGTCAATAATATATCAAATATTTCAGAATACTTCACAGAATGTAAGGTGTTTATTTTGCTTGCTGGATTAATGCTTAATCGCTATAATGGATTCATCTAAAAGCAATGGCGTATTGCGAATATGAATTTTGAGGGGGCAATGAGAAATGAAATATATGGATAAAGTAAAAGATTTCTCCACTCGTACTAAAGCAAATTTAAAATTAATTAGGGAAGAAGCAGATAAAGTAAAGGAAGGAGGGGAAGGAAAGGAAGCATATGAAGTTACCCAGTTAATTAACTCAATGCTTGGCCTTTTTGTTTTTCCGCAGCAGGAATTTTACAACAAAATACCCAAAACGCCTATAAAAGAACTGGAACAAGCAGGATGGCAAATACCAAAAGTTGATGGCAATTATCCTCAAGCAAAAGACCTTAAAGAGCTTGCAAGATATTTGAGAAACGGAATATCACATTTTAACCTGGACTTCACTTCATCCGGTGGTCACGTTAATGGCTTAATTATATGGAACAAAGATAATGGGAGAATTGGGAAAATAACGTGGAAAGCGACTTTAACTATTAAAGAACTTGAGGATATTGTTAGCAAATTTACTGACTTATTAATTAAATAAAATCGTTATAATAAGCAGGTCGTTTGAACGAGGAGAGCATTATGAAGAAAACTGAACGATGCCTTATGCATTTAATATGTTGGTTTGCTATTGTTTGTGCCGTACCGTTATTGGTCTCATGTTCATCTGAAGAGAATGCAATTATAGGCAAATGGACTAAATACATCCTTTACGAAGGAAGAATAATAATAGAGAATGACCTTTATTATACAAATGAAGCCGGAGAGAGCTATCAAACCACATCATCTCCAACCTGGGAGTTTTTTAAGGATGGGACGATTAATATCGCTGGTGATGAAATATCCATAGTAGGTAATTATAAATTCATCGACAAGGACAAAATAAGAATTGATTATCGTGCGGGTATTTTAGATCGTTCTTTTATCGTAACAATACAGTCTATTGCAGATGACAAGTTGAGTTTAAAAATTGACGGAAAAACTGCGACATTTGTAAAGGTTAAGAAATAATTAATAACATTGCTATGTCAAACTGAAAGAGGTAAATTGTTGATTGAGAAGAGGCTTGTGGCTGTCTGTGACATTCTTGGTTTTGAAAAATTGATAGAGAAAGACCTGCGCAAATTAATTGATGGAGAGCTGTCTCTGTTCCAACGACTCGTTGGCTTCTCGGTAAACCATGGTGCAGTGCCTGAATTACCTCCTAAACTAAAGGAAATCAGAGATCAAGGGAGGGTCGGCTTTACATGGTTTTCCGATACTCTTCTAATCTATGCAAAAGATGATGAAGACCTATCTTGTCGGAACGTCCTGGAGACAGTCGGCTGGCTATTGTTCACTACTATGCCAACAAGGACGAGGCTTCGGTGTGGGGTTGCCTATGGTGAGTTCTTCGCAGAACCTGAGAACCAACTCTTCGTTGGCCCTGCAATCGTTGAGGCATATAATCTTGAACAAGCACAACAATGGGCTGGAGCCGCACTTACTGATAGTGCTGCGAAACGCTTACCTGAGCGAGAAATGACAGGTGAACGGTTTCAATGGTGGGTCTGTAAGTACCCAGCTCCTCTTAAAAAACAGAAGAAAGACGTTCACTGTAGTGAACTTGTAGTTGATTGGACTCAAGGAATTCACAAGAGCTTCAACCTGAGATGGTCACATTCCCATGAAGAGCCTACGGAGGCTGAAAAATGCGAAGACGAATCGATTTACCAGAAATGGATAAACACTCGTATATTCCACGAGGAAGTATGTATTGCTTGCAATAGCATTAACAAAATTAGAGATCCGTTGAAAGTGCTATGAAGTATAACGCGTTGAACAACTGAATCACTAGAAGCCAGTGATCTTTGAATGAAGAGAAATATATTCATAAAACAGTAAGGAGAACGAAAATGAAAAGATTTTTAAAATTATTTGCTTTATTGCTACTTATTATTTCAATAGCAGCAGTCAACACGGCGTGCAACAGCAAAAAGAAGCCTGCTGAGACTAAACAGCAGGAGCAGACCAATCAGCAGAACACCTCACCTCATGCAGACCCTATCACCACTGATACCAGGCCTATCATATCAGGGAAGGTTGTTGAGACAATGAACGCCTCCAGTTATACATATGTGAAGCTGGTAAAGGATGGTAAAGAGATATGGGTCGCTATACCTGAGGCTAAGATTAAAATAGGCGATGAGATGTCTTTTTATCCAGGCGATGAGATGCGTAACTTCAACAGCATAACACTTCACCGCACATTTGATAGTGTTATTTTTTCTCCAGGAAAGGTTGATAAGGCTGCAGGTGTTGATGATGCTCTACAAAAAAACTTGAGCAAGAGCGACTGTGTACAATCATGGAAATACAATAAATCAGCATTTAAGCTTTATCTTAATACTGATTCCTGTGAAGACAATGAGACAACCGCAGTACTTGTGACAATTAGATATCTGTTTGAATCTAATAATCATACATTCCCAAAGAAAATTGAAGTATTTAATAGCGTCGGGAAGGAAATGGGGTCTTATCCTTTTGAAAACATTCCTTCTCTTTCTCAATAATATGAATATAATTTGGCGAGGATGCTCAATGATATCCTGTTTATTTACAAGGCGTTCAGTCATTATTATTTTTTTGCTGTTAGTTGCTCTCATCCCTGCCAATGCTTTTAGTGATTCTAATAAGGAAGCTGAAAATAAGTTCTGGCTTGGCAAGATTCAGGGGACCTTGGGCAAATACCAGGAAGCGGTTGATGCCTTTAAAGAAGCCCTTAGAATCAATCCCGATTATGCAGAGGCGTATTATTATCTTGGTGCAGCATATTCTCACTTAAACAGATATCAGGAAGCGGCTGATGCCTGCAAACAAGCTATCAGAATCAAGCCTGATTATGCAATTGCACATTTAGGTCTTGGTATTAGTTATTCAGCATTAGGTGATAAAGGTTCTGCACTTGAAGAATATAAGATCCTCAAAGACCTTGATAAAGAAATGGCGGATAAATTGTTCAATGTGATTTATAAATAATCTATGTGAAACTTTAAAAGCCATAATGATAAAATAATATCAGAAAAAAAGGAGGGTGAAATGCAGACTGATTTAATTGTGTCAGATCCCAATATAATGATGGGAAAACCTGTTATTAAAGGGACAAGGATAACTGTCGAAATCATTTTAGATAAACTGGCGGCAGGGGAAACAGTGGAACAGATAGTCGAAGCTCATCCACGTTTAACTCGAGAAGGAATTCTGGCTGCTATGGCATTTGCCGCTGAAGTTTTGAAAGGGGATGTAGTTTATCCTGCTGTTGAGGCAGTGGCGTGTTGAATTCAAGAGCCTCTTTGAGAGTCAGGCGAAGGCTTTCTTTTAACTCTTCACGAGTACGTTCCTGACAGTTCACCCCTGTAATTTCCTCTATCCATCCAATCCACCAATCACCTTCCTGTTTTACTACAGCCGTATATTCATTGTTCATAAATTGCCTCCCTTCAGATAATGTGATTATACCTTAAAATCAATAAGTCAGGTACTATGCTTTGCGGATTCAGGTTTGTCTGCCCAATCCGCAAATATAAGCAATGATTATATTTCAATTTAAATTTTTGTATTGACTCTAAAAACCCCACTTGAATATTATAGTCACTCGTCGCTCTGCGTTATGTATTTTTTGATTATTAATCTTTCTTGATAAAGCATAGGGGGTCATGATGAGGCTTGTATTATTAGGCGCGCCGGGTGCAGGAAAGGGAACTCAGGCTAAGAAGCTCATTGAAAAGTATAGAATTCCTCAGATCTCTACAGGCGATATACTTAGAAAATCCGTAGCAGACGGAACACCTCTTGGAAAAGAAGCAAAATCATATATGGACAAGGGCGAACTTGTGCCCGATTCAGTAGTTATCGGCCTTGTTAAGGACAGGCTTGCGCAGGACGACTGTAAAAAGGGATATATCCTTGACGGCTTCCCGAGAAACACGTCACAGGCTCAAGAGCTTGATAAGGTTCTTGCCAATATGGCCCCGCTTGATCTTGCACTGAGCGTAGATGTTGACAGGGATGATCTGCTGAGGAGGCTTACCGGCAGGAGGACTTGCAGAGACTGCCAGCAAATGTATAATATCTACTTCTCAACTCCGATGAAGGGCAAATGCGACAAGTGCGGCGGAGACCTCTATCAGAGGGATGATGATAAGGAAGAGACGATCAAGAACAGGCTCGAAATATATGATGCGCAGACAGCCCCTCTTATTGACTATTATTCCCGCAAAGGGATTTTGAAGAGCATTGAAGGTTCAGGAAGCATTGACGATATATTCAACGGCATCTGTGAAATAGTTGACCCACTAAATAAATAAGGAGGAAGAAATGGCATTGATCAAACCACATGGTTCAGACGAGCTGAACCCGCTATTTGTATATGACTCGGCTCAAAATGAAGCCCTGCAGAAAGAGGCTGAAGGACTGGCTTCTATTGTTGTGAGCTCAGCTGCCGCAGCTAATGCAGTTATGTTGGGGGCTGGTTACTTCAACCCGTTAACAGGCTACATGAATAAAGCTGATGCGTTGTCTGTTGCCAACAATATGAAAACAGCATCCGGCCTGTTCTGGCCTACCCCGGTCTTAAACCTGGTTAAAAACGCAGGTTCAATAAAGGCAGGCGACCGCATTGCGCTGAAAGATCCGAATGTTGAAGGCAATCCTGTATTGGCTGTTATGGATGTGAAAGCGGTTGAAGAGTTCAGCGATGCGGATATGGAGCTTATATCTGAAAAAGTTTACCGTCCTAATCATAAGGAAGCACATCCGGGTGTTGATGCATTCAACGCCGAGGGCAAAGTCTGCCTTTCAGGGCCGATCAAGGTTCTTAATTTCTCTTATTTCAGCAGTGAGTTCCCGGACACCTTCCGTACCGCAGTTGAAATTCGTAACGAGATCAAAGAGCGCGGCTGGGAGAAGGTTGTTGCCTTCCAGACCCGTAACCCGATGCATCTGGCCCACGAAGAACTTTGCCACATGGCAATGAAGCGCTTAGGCTGCGATGGCCTGGTCATTCACATGCTGCTTGGTAAATTGAAAAAGGGAGATATCCCTGCTCCTGTTCGTGATGCTGCTATCCGTAAAATGGTTGAGCTGTACTTCCCGAAGAACAGCGCAATGGTCACCGGTTACGGCTTTGATATGCTTTATGCCGGCCCGCGTGAAGGCGTTCTTCATGCTGTATTCCGTCAGAACATGGGAGCAACTCACTTCATAGTCGGACGTGACCATGCAGGCGTTGGTGATCACTACGGTGCATTTGATGCGCAGACCATCTTTGATAATGAGGTTCCTGCAGGCGCTCTTAAGATCGAAATATTCAAAGCTGACCACACCGCATACTCGAAGAAACTGGACAAGGTTGTGATGATGTGTGAGGCTCCTGATCATAAGAAAGAAGACTTTGTTCTGCTTTCAGGCACTAAAGTTCGTGAAATGTTAGGCCAGGGTATTGCACCGCCTAAAGAATTTTCACGCCCTGAAGTAGCTGACATTCTGATCAAATATTACCAGAGTATTGATAAATAAATTAATGTCTTATTAAAGACAAGTTACAAAGGCTTAATTTAAGCCAACATGACCAAAACGGTTAATTCTTTAAAGGAGGAGTAAAAAATGCCAAGTTTTGTTATTGCTGAGAAATGCGATGGATGCAAAGCGCAGGATAAGACAGCATGTCAGTACATCTGTCCTAATGACCTCATGGCCCTTAACAGGGATCTCATGAAGGCCTTCAATCAGGAGCCGGAACAGTGCTGGGAGTGCTACAACTGTGTAAAGATCTGCCCACAACAGGCGATCGAGATCAGGGGTTACCAGGACTTCTGTCCAATCGGAGGTAATGTTATACCGATGAGGGGAACTGACTCTATCATGTGGACGGTAAAGTTCAGGAACGGGCTTCTCAAGAGGTTCAAGTTCCCGATCAGGACAACAGAAGAGTCTTCTATTGATCCGTATGCCGGCAAACCTGAAGTTGACATGTCAAAGATTAAAAATATCGGCTTCTTTAACTACGAAGCCAGAAAGGAATAAGGGGGAAGGATAAATGGAAAAAGAGACTTGTACATTTTCGTATTGCGCAAAACCTGAAATTGTAGAGCATGATACAGACCTGCTCCTTATCGGCGGCGGTATGGCTTGCTGCGGATCAGCTTATGAAGCTACAAAATGGGCTGCATCAAACAAGTTCAAGGTCACAATGGTCGACAAGGCAGCGACAGACAGAAGCGGCGCTGTTGCAATGGGCCTTTCAGCTATCAATACATACATCGGTGAGAACAAATGTGAAGACTATGTCAGATACGTAAGGGCTGACCTTATGGGCATCACCAGAGACGATCTCGTATATGACCTTGGAAGGCACGTTGATGACAGCGTTCACCTTTTTGAGGAGTGGGGACTTCCTATATGGAAGAAGGGCGATGACGGCTTTTCACTTGACGGCTTTCAGGCAAAAGATGCAGGAAAGAAGTCATTAAAGGACGGCGGCACACCAGTAAGATCAGGCAAATGGCAGATCATGATCAACGGCGAGTCTTACAAGGCTATCGTTGCTGAGGCAGCCAAGAAGGCGCTTGAGATCAACAGGGTTGCAACCGGCGTTGCACAGAATCACTTTGAGAGGGTATTCATAGTCAGGCTCTTCAAAGACAAGAACGACCCCAAGAGGGTTGCGGCAGCAGTTGGTTTCAGCGTAAGAGAGAACAAGATGTACATATTCAGGGCAAAGGCTATGGTTCTTGCCGCAGGCGGAGCTGTTAACTGTTTCAGGCCGAGATCTACCAAGGAAGGCCAGGGCAGGGCATGGTACCCGGTATGGAACTCAGGTTCAGGTTACGCGCTCGGTATGCAGGCAGGCGCACAGCTTACCCTGATGGAGAACAGATTCGTACCAGCGAGATTCAAGGATGGTTACGGCCCTGTTGGAGCATGGTTCCTCTTCTTCAAGGCTAAAGCTACAAACAGCCTTGGTGAAGATTACTGTTTAAATGAGGAGTACCTTGCTGAGGCAAGAGCAAAATACGGCAAGTACGTTGACAAGATGGGCACCGCTATCAGAAATCACCTGATGATGAAAGACATGAAGGCAGGCAAGGGCCCGATCATCATGAGAACTGATGAGGCGATGGCAGCTATCAACAAGACCTTTATTGACCAGCTTGGCGAGAAAGAAGGCAAGAAGAAGGTCAAGCATCTTGAGTCTGAGGCATGGGAAGACTTCCTCGATATGTGTATCGGACAGGCCGGACTTTGGGCTTGCAAGAACATTGAGCCTGACAAATCCCCTTCAGAGATCATGCCGACCGAGCCGTATCTTCTCGGTTCTCATGCAGGCTGTGCAGGATTCTGGTGTTCAGGCCCCGGCGACATACCGGGAACTCCTGAGTCATGGTCCTGGGGCTACAACAGGATGTCAACCGTTCCGGGCCTCTTTATGTGCGGCGATATCTGCGGCGCGTCAGGCCACAAGTTCTCATCAGGTTCTCATGCAGAGGGCAGGATAGCAGCAAAGGCTGCAATAGCATACCTCATCGACAATCCGGGTTATACACCTGTAACAAGGCGTACAGCTGACGAGATGGCAGCAGAGCTTTATATGCCTTTTGAGGTCTATGAGAAGCACAAAACATACTCAACAGATCCTAAGATCAACCCGAACTACATCAAGCCTGACATGCTTCAGACAAGGCTTCAAAAAATAGCTGATGAGTACATGGGCGGAATCTCAACATGGTACATGACATCCAAGACCATGCTTGACGAAGGATTGAAGCAGCTCACAATGCTCAAAGAGGACTCAGCAAAGATGGGCGCTGCAAACCTTCATGAGCTGATGAGATGCTGGGAGAACTATCACAGGATACTCTCACTTGAAGCGCATGCCCGCCACATCCTCTACAGAGAGGAGACCAGGTACCCTGGTTACTACTACAGAGGCGACCATGACTTCATTGATGATGTTAACTGGAAGGTATTTACCCTCTCCACATACAGCATGGAGACCGGTGAGTTCACAATGTCAAAGACGGATCACAAGAATCTGTTCGCAGATTAATCAGAACACAGGTAGATTTGCTCAGGGCGCTGGAAACAGCGCCCTGAGTTTTTTTAAGCTATTGAACCGGATTGAAACGATCTTTGCATTTTGGCGATTTATAAGAATTTATTATTTAGTAATTTCTGCCTTATAAATATCTTGAATTTTTTTGTCTTAATGTTATAAACTCAATCCCGATATTGTTTGGTTAATAGTTTAAAAAAACTCTCTAAGTTTTAGGAGGAGTAATATGTCAGAACAAGCAAATACAATTCTGGTTGTCGGAGGCGGGATCAGCGGGCTCACGACAGCTACCGAGGCGGCAGAGGCCGGCTATAATGTTGTTATAGTCGAAAAGTCACCGTATCTCGGAGGCAGGGTCTCCAGGATGAACAAGTACTTTCCAAAGCTCTGCCCCCCGTCATGCGGCCTTGAGATCAACTACAGAAGGCTCAAGTTCAATCCCAGGATCACCTATTACACACTCGCGCAGATCGAGCGCATAGAAGGAACCGCAGGCAACTTCAATGTGTCGGTACAGCTCAACCCCCGTTATGTCAATGACAAATGCGTAGCGTGCAATGAGTGTGTTGCAGTATGTCCTGTTGAAGTGCCGAATGATGTTAATGCCGGCCTTGACAAGAGGAAGGCAATATACATCCCGTTTGAACAGTCATTCCCGTTCCAGTACGCTATCGATGCCGCTTCTTGCAAAAAGGCTGAGTGCGGAAAATGCGCCGATGTCTGCAAATATGGCGCTATCGATATAAACATGAAGCCTAAGGTCATTGAGGTCAACGCCGGTGCAATAGTCCTTGCAACAGGCTGGGATCCGTACGACGCTTCGAAGATAGAGAATCTCGGTTTCGGCACAAGCCCCAATATCATTACCAATGTGATGATGGAGAGGCTTGCTTCATTTACAGGGCCTACCCAGGGCAAACTGCTCAGGCCTTCAGATAACAAAGAGGTAAAGTCAGTAGCCTTTGTACAGTGCGCAGGATCAAGAGATGAGAACCACCTCGCATTCTGTTCAGCTGTCTGCTGCATGGCATCGCTCAAACAGGCAACATATGTGAGGGAGCAGTATCCCGACTCAAAGGCATACATGTTCTATATAGACATACGCACACCGGGAACATCATACGAGAGGTTCCTGAATAAGATAAAGGATGATACGAATATTTCTCTGATTAAGGGCAAGGTCGCAAAGGTGGAGTCAGATCCCGCCACAGGCGACATCATAGTAACTGCTGAAGATATCCTTGCCGGAGGCAAGGTCAAGGTTCGGGTTGACCTATGTGTGCTTGCAACAGGAATGGTCCCGACCGTTGGAAATGTTAAACTTCCTGATTCTGTGACCGTCAATGAGCACGGTTTCGTAGTCCCGGGGAAGGATGAGCACGGCATCTTTGCAGTGGGCTGCTCTAAAAATCCGGCAGATGTAGCAAAGTCTGTTCAGGATTCCACTGCCGCAGCGCTCAAGGCCATCCAGATAATAAGGAGGAACTCCTGATGGAAAAGAAGATCGGATTATATATATGCAAAGGCTGCGAAATAGCCGATGCTGTAGATGTAGATAAGCTTGTTAAAGTAGGTGAGAAGGAGTACAAGGTACCGGTAATAAAGACCCATGATATCCTCTGCAGCCAGGAAGGTATCGACACTATAAAGAATGATATAAGCGGCGAGGGCGTAAATACAGTCCTTATCGCTGCCTGCTCACCGCGTGCCAAGCATAAAGAGTTCACATTCCCGGGCACCGTTGTTGAGAGAGCGAATATCAGAGAGTTTGTATCATGGACACAGGAGCATAAGACAGAAGAGACGCAGGCTTTGGCTGAAGACTATATCAGAATGGGCGTGACAAGGGCGCAGAACAGCGAGCTTGCTGAGCCGTTCATGCTTGAGGAGCTTAATAAGGATATCCTTGTTATCGGCGGCGGCGTCACAGGCATGTCATCCGCTCTTGGAGCTGCTGATGCGGGATACAAGGTCACGCTTGTTGAGAAGGCGGCAGAGCTTGGAGGCTGGGCTGCAAAGATGCACAAACAGCTCCCTCAGACCTCGCCTTTTGAAGACCTTGAAGAGTCCGGCATCAAGACAACTATTGACAGGGTAAAATCACACGGAAATATAGAGGTATTTACATCCTCAGAGATAGAGAAGATAGCAGGCTTCCCCGGCCTTTATGACGTTTCAATAAAGACAGCAGGCGGAACTACACAGAAGAAGGCAGGTTCTGTTGTCATGGCAGCAGGCTGGAGGCCGTATGACGCAAGCAAGCTCAGCCATCTCGGTTACGGCAATCCGAATGTCATAACCAATGTTGAGATGGAGGCGATGGCAAAGAAGGGCAAGATAGTACGCCCATCTGACGGAAAAGAGGCAACCCGGGTGGCATTCATACAGTGCGCAGGTTCACGCGACGCTGACCACCTTAAATATTGTTCATCCTACTGCTGCCAGACCTCTCTCAAACAGGCGGCTTATGTACGGGAGAGCAACCAGGATGCGATAGCATATATTTTATATAAAGACATCCGGACACCGGGCCAGTACGAGCTCTTTTACAAGAAGATGCAGAACGATCCCGGAGTGATGCTCACAAAGGGAGATGTCACGGGCGTGAGCGAGTCAGGCGGCAAGCTTTATGTTGATGTTAAGAACACCCTGCTTGGCGAGGACGTGAGGATCGAGGCTGACCTTGTCGTGCTTGCAACAGGCATGGTTCCGAACACGAGGATAGATGTTGAAGAGCTTGCAGACTGGAAGGTCAGGTCTGACGAGAAGCTTGTTGCATCAGGCGGCAAGGCCGACCCGAATGCCAAGATTGAACCGCACAAGATACCTAACATACTTCGTCTTGATTACAAACAGGGCCCTGAGCTTCCGCTGCTTGAAGAGGCTTATGGATTTACGGATTCCAACTATATCTGTTTCCAGTATGAGACGCGCAGGACCGGCATCTTTACCGCAGGCAGCATAAGGCAGCCCATGAACATGCTCGGAAGCATTGAAGACGGGCTTGGCGCTGCAATGAAGGCGGTACAGTGTGTCGAGGCTACTGCGACAGGCCATGCCATTCACCCGAGATCATGGGATCAGACATACCCTGAGGTAAACCTTCAGAAGTGTACCTCATGCAAGAGGTGTACAGAGGAATGCCCGTTCGGAGCTATTGAAGAAGACGCAAAGGGAACTCCGTTCCACAAGATGTCCAGATGCCGCAGATGCGGCACATGTCTGGGATCCTGCCCTGAGCGCGTTATCAACTTCAAGGACTTCAGCATCAAGATGATATCAAACATGATGAAGAATGTGGATGTGCCTGAAGAAGGGCTTAGGCTGCTTGCGCTTGTATGTGAGAATGACGCATATCCTGCGCTTGACGCGATCGCAAAACAGAGGAAGAGGATCTCTCCGGCGATAAGGTTTATCCCTGTAAGATGTCTCGGCAACCTGAACCTTGCGTGGATAGCAGATGCATTATCAAAGGGAATTGACGGCATGCTTCTTCTCGGCTGCAAGTTCGGCGAGAATTACCAGTGCCACTTTATAAAGGGCAGCGAGCTTGCAAATGAGAGGCTCGGAAAGCTTCAGGAGACGCTCGGAAGGCTTCAGCTTGAGCCTGAGAGGGTTGAACTCGTTCAGCTTTCAATATCAGACTATGACAGGCTTCCTGAGATATTGAATACTTATGTGGAGAAGCTTGAAGGTTTTGATCCGAATCCGTTTAAGGAATTTTAGGAGGGAATAAATGTCAGAAGCAACTTTAATAAAACCTGATCTTGATTTTGTAAAAGGCATCATGGCCTCAGGCGGCGAGTCACTGAAGAAGTGCTACCAGTGCGCGACCTGCTCGGTCGTATGCAATGTAACCCCTGACAAGAACCCGTTCCCGAGAAAAGAGATGATCTGGGCGCAGTGGGGGCTGAAAGAAAAGTTCATAGGCAACCCTGACGTATGGCTCTGCCACCAGTGCAATGACTGTACCGCATTCTGCCCGAGGGGCGCAAAACCCGGCGAGGTGCTCGGCGCGATAAGGAAGCAGACCATTTCTCAGTATTCAAAGCCCGGCTTTCTTGTCAATATCGTAAACAACAAGGCGCTTGTATGGCTCATATTCCTTATACCCGCCTTACTGCTCGGGCTCGTACTTTCAGCAGACGGGACTTTTATCCCGACTGAAGGAGAGCTTATATTCAGCAGCTTTGCTTCGACCTTTCAGATACAGATGGTCTTTGTGCCTGCCTTTATGTTCGGCGCGATAGTAGGGCTGCTCGGCATGATGAGTTTCTTCAGCGATATGAAGAAGGCAAACGGCGTATCATCAGGCGATCTCATGGGCAGCATCATGGCGATGGCAGGCGATATATTAAGCCACAGCAAGTTCAAATCATGCGATGTGAGCAAGGACAGGTACCTCTCTCACCTTTTTGTCTTTTTCAGTTTTATACTGCTTGGGATCGCCACAACCATCGGGGTTCTCTATATTGATGTACTGCATATAGATTCTCCTTTTGAATTGTTTGGAACAGGCGCCCCTGTCAAGGTCTTCGGTCTTGCCGGCGCAATAGGCCTTTTCTTAGGCGTTGCTCTTATGATAAAGAACAGATATGCAAATGCCGCAAAGGTTGGGCTTGGAAGCTATTTTGACTGGATCCTTATAACGATCATTGGCGTCATCATGGCATCGGGCATACTTTCATGGGTCACCAGGGTAGCAGGCATCAGGGAGATCGCTTACTCTGTTTATTTTATTCACCTTGTATTTATCTTATCACTGTTTATCTATCTTCCGTACTCAAAGCTCGCGCACATATACTACAGGAGCGCAGCGATTTGCTTTAACAAGTATTCAGGAAGAGAGAAGAAATAAAGACGACCCCTCTGTGTCCCCCCTTGCTAAGGGGGGAATTAAAGGGGGGTGTTTTAATGGCAGCAATAACATTTATATAAATTTCGGTTTTAAATTAAACCAAAAAGGAGGAGTAACGTATGAGTAGTACAATCTTATTTGCGCTTGGTTGCGGCGCGCTGGGCGTTATATACGCTCTGTTGACAGCAGCATGGGTATCAAAGCAGGATGCTGGTAATGCAAAGATGCAGGAGATCTCAAATGCGGTAAAAGAGGGCGCAATGGCGTTCCTTGCACGTGAGTACAAAACGGTCGCTATTGTTGCGGTGCCTTTAACAGTTCTTCTGTCCTTTCTCGGGATCTGGACGGCTATAGGGTTCGTAATCGGCACAGTTGGTTCAGCAGTAGCCGGATATATCGGCATGATGGTATCAGTACGTGCCAATGTTCGGACAGCACAGGCAGCACACAAGGGCATTCAGGCTGCACTCGGCCTTGCTTTCAAGGGCGGTTCGGTTACCGGAGTTATGGTCGTCGGCCTTGGAATTATCGGCCTTGCAGGATTTTATTTTATTGCAAAACAGTCAGCGCCTGAGATGGCATTCCATGCGCTTGTGGGCCTTGGATTCGGATGCTCGCTTATGAGCGTGTTCGCACGTATCGCTGGCGGTATCTATACAAAGGCTGCTGACGTAGGAGCTGACCTTGTCGGAAAGGTTGAAGCAGGAATTCCTGAAGACGACCCGAGAAACCCTGCTGTTATCGCAGACAACGTCGGTGACAACGTAGGCGACTGCGCAGGCATGGCAGCTGACCTTTATGAGACATACACAGTTACGCTCGTCGCTGCAATGCTTCTTGCAAAGACTGTTTTTGGCGCAGAGAGCGCATGGGTTGAGTTTCCTCTTATGCTCGGCGGAATCTCGATCATTGCTTCCATTATCGGAACATTTGCAGTAAGGCTCGGCAAGAGCGGATATATCATGGGCGCCCTGTATAAGGGACTCGCTGTTGCCGGTGTTCTTGCGGCAGTAGCTTTTTATGTTGTGACCGGCGAATTTCTGAAGGGCGTTGATCCATCTTCCATGATCTCTCATCCGTCATTCACACAGCTGAATGTCTTCCTTATGGCGCTTATCGGGCTTGGATTGACCGGAGTTATCGTGGTTATAACTGAGTACTTCACTGCTGCACAGTATCCCCCGGTCAAGCACATTGCGCAGGCAAGTTTGACAGGCCATGGCACAAACGTTATAGCAGGCCTTGCGGTCAGCATGAAGTCAACCGCAGCCCCTGTTTTAGTTATCGTAGCCTCGATCCTGGGCGCTTATTCATTAGGCGGCGGGTTTGACGGTGATGCGACAGGCGGCCTTTTTGCAATCGCACTCTCAGCGGTCTCCATGCTTTCAATGACCGGTATCGTAGTTGCAATTGACACCTACGGCCCGATCACAGACAACGCAGGCGGTATAGCGGAAATGGCAGGAATGCCTGAAGAGATCCGCGCTATAACAGATCCGCTTGATGCAGTCGGAAACACCACAAAGGCTGTTACCAAGGGTTATGCGATAGGTTCAGCTGCTCTTGCAGCACTTGTTCTTTTTGCAGAGTATTCAAGATCGTTCACAGAGACACTTTATTTTGATCTTTCAAACCCGCTGGTGCTGGCAGGACTCTTTATCGGCGGGCTGCTCCCCTACTACTACGGCTCACTTCTGATGGAGGCCGTTGGTAAGGCTGCAGGCAGTATTGTTGATGAAGTCAGAAGACAGTTCAGAGAGATTCCGGGCATCATGGAAGGCACCGGCAAGCCTGAGTACGGCAAGTGCGTTGACATTGTGACCAAGGGCGCCATACAGCAGATGATGCTCCCGGCGCTTCTCCCGGTTGTAGTTCCTGTCTTAGTCGGCTTTACGCTCGGCAGGGAAGCACTTGGAGGCGTTCTTATCGGAAGTATCTTAACCGGACTTTTCCAGGCTATCGCCATGACATCAGGCGGCGGCGCATGGGACAACGCAAAGAAGTCATTTGAAGACGGCGTTACTGATTCCACAGGGAAAGTTCATAAGAAGGGCAGCGACGGACACAAGGCATCTGTCACAGGCGACACGGTCGGCGATCCTTACAAGGACACCGCAGGCCCGGCGATCAACCCGATGATCAAGGTCATCAATATCGTTGCGCTGCTTATCGTTCCATTGATATAAGTTTTAAGATCATAAATTTGCAAAGGGGCTGTCCTTCGGGGCAGCCCTTTTTTTATTGCCTTGATATGGCTGAAGGCATATGCTATAACAATGAAGCAAACTTTTGAGTATTCATTACAGTAACCAGAGGAGGCGGAAGGATGAAGAGATGGAATGTTTTATTTGCCGGGCTTTTTTTGATCTCAGGATTATTATTGGTATCCTGCGATAAGAAGGAATCTGCGCAGGAGAAGGCTGCTAAGGATAAGGGCGTTGCCGTGCAGACATATGACAAGGCTGTGAATACTATTAGTGATTATAACAAGAAGAATAAAGAGGCTGTGGATCAGATGAAGAAGGAAGAAGCCGCGGGCAGCGGCAAGTAATTATAAAATCCCCTGCCTATCGGCAGGCAGGCCCTCTTTGCCAAAGTCGGGTCACAAGATGTACCATAATATTCCATGAAAGAGCGCATAACAGAGAGAGAGATGAAGAGGTTTCATGACCTGCTCTCAGTAAGCATGATTGACTTTGACTGCGGCAAGCTCTGCGCGCCTAAAAACGGCGGCATCCCGAGCTGCTGCGAGAACGACTCTGTAGTGCCGATCCTCTTTCATGAGGAGTATAAAATGCACCGCCGCAACGGCAGCTTCTGGAAGCCGGCGGAAAAGACAGCAGAGGTTAAGAAGTACATCAAGGAGTGCGAGGATTATTATGTCTTCTCATCATGCCCGGGGCCGAAAGGGTGTATAAGGGATCAGCGCTCTTTCAACTGCATGACATTCCCGTTTGAGCCGCATATAAAGAAAGACGGGGAGATAGCCGGGCTCTCATATCTGAACGGCAGTGATATCAATTGCAGCCTGATCGGCAAACCTAAAAAAACATACAACCCGAAATATATCTCTAACTCCATAAAGTTCTGGAAAGAGCTTTTTGAGCACTATCCCGAGGAGAGGGAGGTGTACATGGATGAGTCGCGCAAACGCGAGCGCAAGGCAAAGCGGACCGGCAAGAGATTTAAACTCTTTAAGGATGAATATAACGATACGAAGAACGCGTTCATTATATTTGTAAGGACGCCTGAGGCAGGAAAGGTCAAGACTAGGCTGATGAAAGACCTCGGCAGCGACAAGACGCTCAAGGCGTACAAATCATTTGTGGCTGATACGATGAAGGTATGCGACGGACTAAAAGAGGCTGACAAATTTCTCGGATGTTTCCCTACGAATGAAGACGCCTTTCTTAAGAACCTGAGCAGGAAACATAAATTCAAAGGCGAGTTCAACCAGAGAGGAAAAGACCTCGGAGAGAAGTTCATAAACGCATTCAGCGACAAGTTCAAAGAAGGATATGACAAGGTGATCGTCATAGGCAGCGACAGCCCGACGATACCTGTTGATTTTATAAAACAGGCGTTCGATGAACTCGACAAAAAGGACTTTGTCCTCGGCCCGTGCACTGACGGAGGCTACTATCTTGTCGGCATGAAGAAACTTTTCAGCAATGTCTTCAAACGCATCCCATGGGACTCTTCTGATGTCTTGAACAAGACCCTTGATAAGCTCTATTCAGGCAGAGTTAAATTCTCACTACTTCCATTTTGGTATGATGTGGATAATATAGATGACCTTAATTTTTATAAAAGGCATGTGAAGTATCTGAAGAAGAAATAGAGAGTGTTTTTTGTCTGTCATTCCGGCTTGTCCGGAATCTTCCCCTCTAATAAGAGGGGTTAGGGGTGTGTTTTATTTCAACATCCCCCTGTATCCCCCCTTTTCTAAGGGGGAATTAAAAAAACAGATTCCAAATAGAAAGGATCAATTATGATAAGCGTTGATGAAGCGTTAAAGACAGTTCTTGATTCAGTCAAAGGCCCGCTCGGCTCAGAGAGTGTCGGGATCATTGAATCTCTCGGCAGAGTCCTCGCAGAGGACATTCACAGCGGCAGCGACCTTCCGGCTTTTGATTACTCCGCAATGGATGGTTTTGCTGTGAAGCATTCTGATATAAAAGACGCGTCTTTAGCATCAGGCATCAGGCTCAAGATAGCAGGCGAATTCAGGGCAGGCGGTGATACATCATCAAAGGTCAGTAAAGGCGAGGCTGTAAAGATAATGACAGGCGCACCGATCCCAGAAGGCGCTGACGCGGTTGTGATGGTTGAGAATACAAAAGAGGCAGGCGGTTTTGTAGAGGTCTTTGAGCAGGTTGAGAAAGGCGATAACATCAGGCTTGCAGGTGAGGATATTAAAAAGGGAGACCTTGTATTGGAAAAGGGCAGCCTCATAGGCCCTGCTCATATCGGAATGCTTGCCTCAATGGGAATAGCGATAGTGAATGTTTCAAAGAGGCCGAAGGTTGCGATACTCACAACTGGCGATGAGGTGCTAAGTATTGAAGAGAAGCTGCTGCCCGGCAAGATCAGGAACTCAAACGCGTATTCGCTCTTCACTCAGGTGATCGCAAGCTACGCTATGCCGGTTAATAAGGGCGTTGCCAAGGACAATAAGATGAGCCTAAGCGAGGGGCTCAAGTCCTGTCTCGAATGCGACATCATTGTCACTTCAGGAGGTGTCTCAATGGGCGAGTATGATTATGTTAAGGAA
Source organism: Thermodesulfovibrionia bacterium (assembly GCA_030646035.1). Lineage (NCBI taxonomy): Bacteria > Pseudomonadati > Nitrospirota > Thermodesulfovibrionia > Thermodesulfovibrionia bacterium. Next base: position 36,320 of record JAUSMY010000061.1, read on the forward strand.
GTGATGAATGAGCTCGGCATGGATGAGAAGTTCTGGAAGGTCGCGATGAGGCCGGGCAAACCAAACCTCTTCGGCACCATTGCCGGCAAACCCTTCTTCGGCCTTCCCGGCAATCCAGTCTCAACAATGATAGGCTTTGAGGTCTTTGTAAGGCCTGCCATCATGAAGATGCTTGGCCGTAAAGGCGGTGAGAGGAGAGAGGTTGAAGCTCTGCTTGAGGAAGATGTAAAGACAAAGAAGGGGCTGACCTTTTTTGTAAGGGCGCAGACGAGATGGGAAGACGGCGGCTACGTCACAAAGACCACAGGCCAGCAGGGCTCAGGCATGCTCAGTTCAATGGTCAAGGCTGACAGCCTTATCATTGTTCCTGAGGATGTTGATACGGTGAAGAAGGGGAGTAGGGTTAAGGTTAGAATGCTTACTTAAGAAAAATCTATTTCAACCTCCCCATGCCCCTCCTTACTAAGGAGGGGATTATTAATTCTCCCCTTAACAAGGGGAGACACAGAGGGGTTATTTTTATTTACTTCCCCGTATACCCTGTAATCTCAGCCAGTCTATCAGGTTTTTGAATTCCCTCATACCTCTTCCCATTTATGATCCATGTGGGAAAGGACTTGATATTGTTTTTAATGCACGCAGCCGACGGCGGGCCTGAGCGTCCGGTTGGTGAGCACTCTACATACGGCAGGCTCTCTTTTGATGCCCCGAACAGAGACTTCTGTTCCACGCAGGCTGGTCACCAGAATGCGCCGTACATCTTCGCATCCTCTTTTACGAGATGCGCAACCAGTCCTTGCAGATATGGCTTTTCAGGCCCGGCTCCTGAATAAAAGATGCCGCTGTAGTGCAGATGCATTCCGCCTATGATGATCACTGCCACTATCGCCGCCTGTCTTGCCCATGACGCAAAGTTAAGGTTGGGCAGCCATGAACGCTGTGAGGTCATAACTATAAAAATGATAGTCATGATAGAGAAGGAGGCGAGGCAGTAGATGCATGTGGCCTTGATGACAAAGATGGAGATGGAGACGAGATAGATGCTGTATGCAAATCCTATGAGTGAGACTGTCCATGCCGCTTTCCAGTGCGAGGCGCGGTTGCGGATCTTGAAACCGATGAATGCGAGCGCGGTGTATGTGAGAAAACCCCAGAATGCTGTCGGCAGGAGTAGAAAGGTTCCCCATCTGCTTCCCTGAACGATACTGCATGTGCTTCCCTCATTACAGAGGAGCGGCTTCTGTCCGAACCAGTGGATAAGGGAGAGGTAGGCGGTAAGGATCATGCCTGCGGCTGCAAGCCCGGTCAGCGTCCAGTTCGGCTTATCGAGATATTTCGGTATCTGCGGCTTTTTAAATTTCTTCTTTTTAGCCGGCTCTTCCTGTATCTGAGTTTCTTCTACAACAGATGATTTATTCAGAGCCTCTTTTTGTTTCTTATCTTTCTTGCCCAATTTGTTACCTCGCATTAATTATGTCATTTCCGTGCTTAAGGCACCTACTGTTGGTGAAGACGTGAATCCAGTCATCTATTAAATGATTTTAACTTTTTTCTGCTGTTCAATGATAATTCTCTTTAACCTTCTTTAAATTCAGCAGCAGTCCTGAAAAAAGTGTAAAGGCCGCCACTGCTCCAAGTATGACAGCCATCCTTATCCACGGCTCTCCGGAACGCATTCTTTCATTGGCTATGACAACGATAGTATTTATCCAGACACCCGCGCCTGCTAAAGCAAAGAGCTGGATCAATATCAATATTCCCCTCTTTTTTATCAGAAGTAATAACGGCACAAGGATGCTAACAATCATCATGGGATAATTGTAGTGCCTGTAGAAATGCGCTGATATTATTATGGAGGAGAGTAGTAATGGGATCATACGGAGCAGCATCATGCGATTATAAATGATGAGATAAAAAATGTCCAGCTTTAAAGCTTATAACACATTGAAATATAATGGCAAACTTCACTATTGAAATCCGGAGAGAAAGGGCGTAGTATTATAACTATCAATCGTAGCTAAAAGAAATGGCTTAAAGTAACTTGACATGACTCATGTCAAGTCTTATTATAGAATCAGGCGCACATCTGACAGGTAAAAGGGGTTAAATGGCAACAGGAACAAAAGACTATTACGAATTACTCGGAGTTAAAAAGGATGCCTCAGCCGCAGAGATAAAGAAGGCATACAGGAAACTTGCGCGCAAATTTCACCCTGATGTCAATCCCGGCGACAAGGGTTCTGAACAGAAGTTCAAAGAGATAAATGAGGCGTACGAAATTCTGAGCGACCCCAAGAAGAAGGAGCAGTTCGACCAGTTCGGCGAGGCCGGATTTGAAGGGGCTCACGGCTTTCAGGGCTTCGGCAATCAGGGATTTGGCGGACAGGGATTCGAAGGCGCAGAGGATATCTTTGCAAACCTCTTTGGCGGCGGAGGATTTGGGCAGAGGGAGAGGCCCGCTATGGGCCATGACCTTGTTACATCATTTGATATAACTCTTGAAGACGCATACAAGGGAGTGACAAGGCCTATCTCATTAAGAAGAGAGGCGGCATGCAATAGCTGCGGAGGGAGCGGGGCTGAGTCTTCACAGACATGCTCAAGCTGTAAAGGCACAGGCGTTATAAAACAGGGAAGAGGAATGTTTAATATGAATCAGCCTTGTCCGTCATGCAGAGGCACTGGAAAGATAATTACAAAAGCATGCGGCGCATGCGGCGGCAACGGTCTCACAATGGTCACTGAATCTTTGAATGTAAAGGTCCCGCCCGGCGCTGACACAGGCATGAGGCTGAAGATCAGGGGCAAGGGCGGCGCAGGCATAAAGGGCGGCCCTGCGGGAAACCTATATATAGACCTGACTGTAAGTCCTCACCCGGTATTCAAGAGGGAGCATGACGACCTTTATGCGGATGTTCCAGTGACTGTCAGCGAAGCTATACTCGGCGGAAAGATAAAGGTCCCGACGCTTGACGGTTCGGTTACGATGACGCTTCCTTCAGGAACAGACAGCGGCAAGAAGTTCAAACTAAAAGGCAAGGGAATCCCCAATAAGAAGACAGGGAATAAAGGCGACCAGTTTGCGGTCATAAAGATAGTTGTTCCGAAGTCTGTTGATGACAAGACAAAAGAGGCGTTGAAAGAGATTGAGAAGGCGTATAAAAAGTAAGGAGATATTCTGATGGATGACAGGAAGCACCCGCTCTTTATGATAGGCGTTGTATGCGAGATGTTCCATATACATCCGCAGACGCTCCGCATTTACGAGAGAGAGGGGCTGATACATCCGAAGAGGGTAGGAGGCGCAAGGCGTTACTCAGCTGAAGATGTTGACCGTATCAGAAGGATACTGAACCTTACAAAGGACCTCGGCGTGAACAGGGCCGGGGTTGACATAATCCTCAGGATGAGGCACAGGATGGAAGCGCTGCACAGGGAGATGGATGAGATGATGGGCCATATAGAAAGCAGCATGAGGAGCGATTTTGAGAAGAGGATAAGAGAGATATTTGAGGAGGAAGAGTGATTATCAAATTATATAAAAGGCGCACTGTCGAACAAACTTTACAATGCGACGGAAATCATAGGGCTCTTTCAGAAGAACTATACGCTGTCAATATAACTACAGGAGCAAAATATGTGTCGCAGTAAAGTTTGTTCGACAGTGCGCCTGTAATAAACATGATATATTTTTGGAGGGATAGATGAGATTCGATAAATTCACAGTTAAAAGCCAGGAGGCTGTTCAAAAGGCGCAGCAGCATGCCGAGGGGAAGGGGAACCAGCAGGTTGATGTTGAACACCTGCTATATGTTCTTCTGGATGAGGGGATAGCTTTTGAGCTGGTAAAGCTGCTTGGCGTGGATGTGAATGCGCTGAGAAAGGATGTTGAAGCTGAGATAGAGAGGTTCCCAAAGGTTCTGGGTTCCACGCCAATGGGGCAGCTTTATGTAACGCAGGAACTTAAGAATATATTTGAGAAGGCGCATAAAGAGGCAGAGCATCTGAAGGATGAATATGTAAGCGTTGAGCATCTGCTTCTGGCGGTCATTAAGTCAAAAAGCAGGACAGAGAAGCTCTTTACCAAATACGGGATCACCGAAGCAGGCATTCTTGAAAAGATGCGTGATATAAGGGGCACACAGCGTGTCACAGACCCTGCGCCTGAAGACAAATACCAGGCGTTGCAGAAATACGCCAAAGACCTGACAGAACTTGCAAGGAAAGGAAAGCTTGACCCTGTTATAGGAAGGGATGATGAGATACGAAGGGTGATACAGGTGCTCTCAAGAAGGACAAAGAACAATCCTGTCCTGATCGGAGAGCCCGGGGTCGGCAAGACAGCAGCGGCAGAGGGGCTTGCACAGAGGATAACTTCAGGCGATGTGCCTAATTCACTTAAGGACAAGAGGGTCGTTGCACTTGATATGGGCGCGCTTGTGGCGGGCGCGAAATACAGGGGAGAGTTTGAGGAGAGGCTCAAGGCTGTGCTCAAGGAGGTTGAAGATGCAGAGGGCAGGATCATACTCTTCATAGATGAACTTCATACAGTGGTAGGCGCAGGCGCGGCAGAGGGCGCGATAGACGCATCCAACATGCTCAAGCCTGCTCTTGCAAGGGGAGACCTCAGATGTGTCGGCGCGACTACGCTGAATGAGTACAGAAAATATATTGAGAAAGACCCTGCGCTTGAGAGAAGATTCCAACCTGTCTTTCTTCAGGAGCCGAGCATTGACGACACGATCTCTATTTTAAGAGGTTTGAAAGAACGTTACGAGGTTCATCACGGCGTAAGGATTAAGGACTCAGCGCTCATAGCAGCCGCGGTCTTGAGCAACAGGTATATATCAGACAGGTTCCTTCCTGACAAGGCGATCGACCTGATAGATGAGGCAGCATCAGGGCTCAAGATGGAGATAGACAGCATGCCTGTTGAGCTTGATGAGATCGAAAGGAAGCTCAGGCAGTATGAGATGGAGAAGCAGGCTGTGAAGAAAGAGAAGGACAAGGCTTCGCAGGAGAGGGTTGAAAAGCTGAACAAGGAGACAGCCGACCTCACAGAGAAACGCAATATGCTTAGGACACAGTGGATGCGTGAGAAAGATGCTATCAAGAAGATAAGCGCTATCAAGCAGGAGATAGAGAAGGTAAAGATAGAAGCGGAAAAGGCTGAGCGCGAGGGAGACCTGAGCAAGGCGTCTGAGCTGAAATATGGAAAACTTATCGAACTTCAGAAATCTTTTAATGAAGAGCAGAAGAGGTCACTGGAAGAGGATGGCAAGAACAGGATGCTCAAGGAAGAGGTGGATGATGAGGATATCGCAAAGATAGTCTCAAAGTGGACAGGAGTCCCTGTGAGCAGGATGCTTGAGGGCGAGGTGCAGAAGCTTCTTAAGATGGAAGAGAGGCTGAAGCTCCGCGTTGTGGGGCAGGAGGAGGCGATAAACGCTGTCTCAGATGCGGTACGCAGGGCGAGGGCAGGCATACAGGACCCGAACAGGCCGATAGGTTCATTCATCTTCCTCGGGCCTACGGGCGTTGGAAAGACAGAGCTTGCAAAGGCTCTTGCAGAGTTTCTATTTGATGACGAGAATTCAATGATACGTATAGATATGTCCGAGTATCAGGAGCGGCATACCGTATCAAGGCTCATAGGCGCGCCTCCGGGATATGTCGGGTATGATGAGGGCGGACAGCTTACCGAGGCGATAAGGAGGAGGCCTTACGCGGTCATACTCTTTGATGAGATAGAGAAGGCGCACCAGGAGGTATTCAATGTCCTTCTGCAGGTGCTTGATGACGGCAGGCTCACTGACGGGCACGGACGCACCGTTGACTTCAGGAACACGGTCGTTATCATGACCTCGAACATAGGGAGCCAGCATATTCAGGAGATGCTGACTGAGTGGAGCGATGAAGACCAGATGCGCAAGAGCGTCACGGATGACCTGAAGAAGTTCTTCAGGCCTGAGTTTTTGAACAGGGTGGATGAGACGATAATATTCCATCCGCTCAGCAAGGATCTGCTTATCAGGATAGTGGATATTCAGCTTGAGCAGATGAAGCGTTATCTTAAAGAGAGGCATGTTGACCTTGTGCTCACCGATAAGGCTAAAGCATATCTTGCGGATGTGGGGTATGACCAGTTATACGGGGCGCGTCCGTTGAAGAGGGCGATACAGAAGGAGATACTCAATCCTCTTGCCACAAAGCTCCTTGACGGAAGCTTCAGCGAGGGCGACCTTATCGAGGCGGATATAGAGGGAGAGAAGATTTTATTTAAAAAAGCGGCAGGAGTGACGGCAGCTTGATCAGATAGCTTTATACTTCCGCAGATTAACGATGCTCTCCTGCAGAACGACCTTTATGAAACCGGCTGCAGGCACAGAGAGGAACATGCCGAGTATGCCGAAGAATTTGCCGCCGATGATGATCACGAGCAATACTATCAGCGGGTGCATGTTAACGCTCTTGCCGACGATGTACGGCTGCACAGCCATATCGTCTATAAGCTTTACAACCGCAAATGCAAGGATCACAGAAAACACCGTTTCAAAATTGCCGTTATTCAGGAGTGAGACAAGCACAGCCAGCGCAGCGCCAACTATCGGCCCGAAATAAGGCATGAAGTTCGCAAGACCGGCAAAGACCCCTATGAATAAAAAGTATTTCACGCCCAATATCCAGAGCGCTATCGTAGAGAGTACTCCTACGAACATCGCGTCCATTAACTGGCCGCGCAGAAAGTTTGAGACCTGAGTTTCCAGGTTGGAGATCAGGCGGAGTGTGAATTCAAAGTACTTGTTAGGCACCATGCTGACAAATGCCTTTTTGAATGCCCTCCCGTCTTTCAGAAAAAAGAAGGTTATAAAAGGGATAAGGAATACGTCGATCATGAGAGATGCCATATCAAGCAGATGATTGACAAACCATTCGCCCAGGCTGCCGATACTCTTCTGGATCTTCTCCATCAGATGAATATCTTTCATGCCCAGAAAGGAGAGGTCTTTCTCAATGAGGTGTTCGATCTTTTCGATCAGAGCGGTTGTCTGAGCTGAATCCAGATTGATCTGGATCGCGGTGATATCTCCAAAAAATAGAGGTATCAGAAGAAGGACTGCGATGACGCCGGCTGCTATTATCGTACAAAAGAGGACCACTGTCGCGAGTGTGCGGCTCATACCGCGTGATTCCAGCAAAAGGGCTAACGGGTCAAGGACAAAGGCGAGCAATGCTGAGATGATAAGGATCTTTACTACATCGCTGATGAATGAAAGGAGAGATGCCGCAGCGATCAGGACTACAAGTATGACGATTATTCTGAACCAGCGCGCGCCTTTATTTTCTTCCTGACTCTCCAATTTTATACCATCAAACCTGAGCTTCGGATCTTTTATTCAGGGCGTGTATCTCTTCGTTAGCTCTTTTTAAACGTTCACCGATCGTCCTGGCAAGGCATTGAAGGATCTTAACGCCTATCTGCGGTTTTCTGCTTATAAGTTCGAAGAGGTCGGATTGAAAGAAGCAGAGCATCCTGCATGATGTTTTTGCCATAGCGGTCGCGCTTCGCGGAGAATCGTCAAGCAGGGCAAGTTCTCCAAAGAAATCCCCGCCCTGCAGTTCTGCAAGGATCTTCATGCAAGGTTCGGTTACTATAGCTACAGAGCCGTCTTCAATAATGTACATACCGAATCCCGGAGTTCCCTGGCTGAAGACAACCTCATCCGGCTGATACTCTCTGCGATGCAGTATGCGTTCAATATGCGATATATCATTGTTGCTCAGGCCTTCAAAGACAGGGATCTTCTTCAGGATGTCCCGAACCCCTTCTTTTTTCTGCCTCTTGAATATGTTTCCCCAAAGATTGTTCATTTGAAAGGTATTATAAGATAAAAATACTTTTTTTGATATTTTGCAGCAGGCGCCGGATAAGCCGGCAGGCCGCTATGGGGTCGGGATCACTCCGCGTAGAATAGACTCTGATTCCTGCAGCGGGCCCAATGGTTTTTTGTTCTCATAAAACTCATGCGTATTGGGCTTGCCACCCCACAATTTATAAATAATAAGGTCTTCGTTAAGAACGATGAGCGCCTTGAAGTTCCACCCGTAATCTTCCCTCTTTCTCTTGAAGCTGAAGAGGTCAAGCACGACATTGCCGAAGCGTTTACTCTTCATGTTCTTGATGTTGATCTCATAAGCGTAGCAGAGCTCTTTAAACTTCAGGCACTCCTGCAGCCCCGGGTCAAGGTCTTTCATCTGTATGGAAGGGTTGGGCATGAAACGCTGTATGATATCAAGGTAGGTGAGTATCTCAACATTCTCTGTTGAGTAGGGATGGAAGTTGAGAGCCTTGAGGTCTTCGTTTGTTGTCTTGTACGGCACTATCCTGTCAAAGTTCTTCTTTGCGTCATCAAAGCTTTCCCACGGAGATTCGGTAATTGTTTTGGAACTTGGAAGAAGGGATGTGCATCCGGCCATGAAGACCGTCGCAATGATCAGGGCATAAGATATCAGCGTATTCTTTTTCATATCGTTAAAGCTGGAAAATCCAAAAGCTACAAAATAAATATAATTCATTTAAGATGAGATTGCAAACGGCAGGGACTATTTCTTGGCAGGGTCTTTAGGCGTCATAGTTGAAGCGGGCAGCTTTCTGAACCGGATATACATTGTCAGCGCAGATATGAAACTCATGATGAGCCATATGTTCAGACTCTCGGTGGCTTTCTTGATGATAACTGCAATACCGAACAGTATGAAGATATATAAAGCTGACCCGTCAATGTAGAGGTGGCCTATCATAGGAAAGAAAAAGCTTAACGCCAGTCCTGCCCAGAGCTTGCCCGGCATCTTCTTCTTCACAAACAGGGTGACCCATGCAGGAATTGCGATAGTTATGAAAAATACAAGCAATAAAATTACAAGTCCGTCCGGCCCGACAGTAACCACTGATTAACTCCTTTTTTATGATGAGAAACTTTAAACGATTTCATACAGAAAATTCAAATATCTTTTGACAACTCATGAAGCCTGATGCTACCTTATGCTCATGGACAGGAAGAAGACAGCCCAACTCATAATCGCCAGGCTTGACGGCAACGATATTAAGAAAAGGTTCAGCTACTATCATTCTCTTGTTAAAAAAGGCATCGGCGGTTTCATAATCTTCGGCGGTGATGCGAAAGATGTCAGAGACGGGGTCAGGAAGCTTCAGAAGAGCGCTGATACTCCTCTCTTTATATCTTCTGACCTTGAGCGCGGGCTTGGGCAGCATATAGATGGCGGCACACTCTTCCCTCATGCGATGGCTATCGCACATGCCGTCAACAGAAAGAAGATATCTGATATCGAGCTTTTAAAAAAGGCTATCAAGGTGATGGCAGAAGAGGCAAAGGCTGTCGGCATCAACACCATCTTCTCTCCTGTTATGGATGTAAATACAAATCCGAAAAACCCGATAATCTGCACAAGGGCTTTTTCAGATACACCTGAAGAGGCCGCATGGTTTGGCAAAGAGTTTATTAAGGGATTTCAAAATGCAGGCATCATCGCCTGCGCAAAGCACTTTCCGGGGCATGGTGATACCTCGGTTGATTCTCACAAAGAACTCCCTGTCTTAAAGGCAAACATGAAGAGGCTCAATAAGGTCGAACTCTATCCCTTTGCAGAGGCGATAAAGGCAAATGTGAAGATGGTTATGATAGGCCATTTGATGGTTCCGGCTATCGACCCTGACCTCCCCTCAAGTTTATCGCATAAGACTGTGACAGGCCTTTTAAGGAAGAAGATGGGATATAAAGGGCTTGTGATCACAGACGCGATGAACATGCAGGCTGTAAGCGGCAAGACAAAGGAGTCTGAAGGTGAGGCATGTATGAAGGCCCTTCTCGCAGGCGCGGACATGATCCTTCACCCGTCTGATCCTGAATATGTTATTGATCATCTGTCTGCCCATTCTGAGGCTATAGTAAAAAGGCTTGATGAGTCTTACAAGAAGGTGCTGCTGACAAAAAATAAATTTCACAAAGCTTCATCACAAAATATCAGAACTGTCGGCAGTAGAGAGAATCGCAAGATAGCGCATGAACTCGCAAAGAAGGCAGTCAATGATATAAAAGTTAAGATTCTCTCCGGTGAGAAGATATCTCTGCTCGTCATTGATGACGACGACAAAATGTCAGGGAAGGAATTTGTCAAAACCGTAAAAGGCCGTTTAAAGAATGTGAGTTATTTTTACGTTAACAACAAGAATAAAAAACTTTCTCCATCCATCAAAGACACGATCCTCATTGCCTCAGTATTTTCCAGCGTAGCCGCATGGAAGGGCAGAAGCAGTATAAGCACGGAGTTAATGGATATCCTCAAAAAGAGCATCAAGGCCTCGAAGTATTCCATTGTCATAGGATTCTGCTCTCCGTATATTCTTGAGGGCCTTGAGGCGGAGACTGTCATTAACGCTTACTCTGATACAGATGTTTCTCAGGAAACGGCAGGGGAGATATTTTCGAAGTTAAGCCTTTGAGATCGGTGCGAAGAGCGCTGCAATTCCAAGGATAATAAATAACGCCGCCGCAATCCAGCGCATCACCTTCATATTGACCCGATGAGCCAGAGTTTCACCTATCAATACCGCAGGCACGTTTGCGATCATCATACCAAGTGTTGTTCCGGTAACTACCATGAATAATGAATGGTATCGAGCCGCGAGCGCTATAGTTGCCAATTGTGTCTTGTCGCCCATCTCAACAATAAAAAAGGCGATGAGAGTGGTGATGAATACACCTGTGCCTCTGAGATTCTGATCTTCATCCAGCTCATCAGGCTTTAGTGCCCACACGCCAAATACAAAGAAAGATACAGCCACAACCCATCTTAGTGTTTGAGGAGATATGAGACTTGCAAGCCATACGCCCACAGACCCTGCGAAAAAATGATTGGCGAGCGTGGCAACGAAGATGCCCGTAATGATTGCCATCCTATGCTTCAACTTCGCAGCAAGAACAAACGCCAGCAACTGGGTCTTGTCCCCCATCTCTGCAATCGCAACGACTGAAGTTGATATGATTAGGGCTTCCATTTAGGTTTTATGACTCGAATGCTGTACGTGGGATGCCGGACTGCCGGATGATGGATTGTATTTCTTTATGAGATGCAGTTTCAAAAAAGAGTTCTAATGCTTCTTTAAGGTTATCCCGCGCCTGTTCAATGGTATCGCCCTGGCTGGCTATATCAAGTTCAGGACAGAGCGATACATATGCGTTGCCTTCTTTCTCTATAATTGCATTAAGTTTATGTATCATATTGACTCATTATGGACTATATCACTGGGGTAAGACGATAAACTTTAGCGATCCTGCTCACAGAATCAATTTCTTTCCGGCGGAGAGCTTCTCTGACATCATCAAGCTTTCCTGCGTCTTCAAGAGATAAATAAGGAGACCAGCTTTCACCTGTTTCAATCAGTTCGATGTCAACTTCAGCCACATAATTACCCTCATGAATAAGTTTTACATGGTGTCTTTTTTTTATTTTATTCTCTCCATAAAATCGTCTGACCAGATAGATTGGTCTGAATGTTTCACTCACAATTAATTATAAATTCCTATTATCATTATGACAATGGTGGATTATAAAGGGAAATAGCAAAGGTAAAGACCTGACCCTAATTCTTTTGTTTGATCAATGGAGTAATTCTATTTATAAGGTTTTACAAGTTTCTTCCATGTAATCCAAGGAATTGCTAATCCAATAAGTATAAAAAACCATTCTAAAACCCATAATATAATTCCTGCAGTAAAGGAAGAATCTTCTCTTAATGCTTCTATCCTACTACCAAAATTAATAGCAATAAAAAGACCAATTGGTATTGATATTCCAAAGATAATATATCCAATCATTAAGGCTGATTCTGAATCATTATCCGATTTATTAGTTCTCACATGCAACCTCAACCTGCGTTAAATATATTTTTCGATGCAATCGTATCTTATGTCATAAAGCTTTTAGCATGAAGAAAGACCTGCACTTTATTATTCTGTTTTTTGTTTTAAATATCAATAGAAAGGCATGTCCTTGTTTGTTCCCTTCTAATTTGCTCTCCGGTTTTTAAAACACAAATAAAAGCTCGCAACGCGATATGCATCTAAATTGGCATCACCTTCTTTAGCAAGATCAAAGTATGACTTGCCTGTGGCAGAATCTCTTTGGGCAAGAAATTGTGCAAATTGCGGATTATCACGAATACTCACTAAATCTGGAACCAATTGAAGTAGGGTATTAACATAGTCCGTCCTTGTTGGGGACTTTGTCCGGGATGTTGTGACGTTGTAAAATGGGTCTGGAACATCCAGAACTATCTTTGGCTTTGACAAAACATCTTTTTCAAACGGATCAATTAATCCAGGGGCGGGATCAGGAACTTTAGTTTCAAATGGGTCGATGATCCCTATATTTATAATAGACTCAGGTTTTGATGATTGCACAGATCCTGTTTCAAAAGGGTCAGCCATCTTAAATGGAGCTTTCACAGCCGACTGCTTTGAAGTTGAAGAATCATCAACAGTGGACAAGGATGTTTTTAAAAACATTGCTATAACAAACAGAGGGACAGCTATTATTAACCCTTTAATTATTATGTCCTTTAGGGAGGCGTTGGTGACAAAGCTGTCGATATTAGAGAATAAAGAACTGATGGACGATTCCCCCATCTTTGATTCTTGCCAGTCAAGTGGCCCTGATTCCTTACGTCTTCTACGCAAAATAAAGTATGAAAGCACCATAGTCATATCGAGTATTGGCGCGCCGAACATATGATGGGCTGGTTTATAGGTCAGGCCGTTAGCTTCGGAGAGTGCCCTCTGAAGTTCATCTTTTGAAATGTTAATAAGCGTAGCAAAAACAAAATATATAATTACTAAAATGCTAATCGCAATCCACTTACTTTCAATTGGTCTTCTAAGAATTACATATCGTATAAGTATCGGAATTGAAATGTAGCTTAGGAAATTGATAAGACCATGAATCACATAATCCATAACGACCTCCAATTAAAACTAATGCTAAAACTATCTGTCATGGCATAACTTTATTACGGCATATTCCCAGTCTGGTTAATTCAGCATTTCATATTCTTATTGTATCCCAGTGTTCTCTTGCCCACTGCATTGTTTTTATGGCCGTTTTTAACATCAGTGAAGGTGGATAATAGAAAAATTTATCTCCATATCTAATCCCATTCGGATATTTTGATGCACCCTTACTTTCGGCTTCCAGCATGGTCCCAATTGTAGCATTTGCATATCTTTTATCTACTACTCGTCCTCTTATTTTAGATGCCGATACCCACCTTTTTGTATTACCTATTTCCAAAGGAACCTTGCACTTGCCCAAATCTACTAATAATTCATGTAAGTTATGAGACCGTTTCCTGATAATATTTATCTGCATACCAGACTTTTCCAGCAAAGCTTTTAAAGTGATTTCACATGAAAGAAGACTGAGATATAATACGGTTTGATGTGCATCAAAAGAATGAGGATCCCCTATTAAAATTAAGTTTCCTGCATCTATCAGATTTTCGCTAAATTCTATATTGTACTCAGCCATAGTCCTTCCTTCTGTTTTCCACACGCAAAGTGTTTTAAGGCAGTGCCCGAAACATTGCCGACGAAACATGTTGAGCTATATCATTGAAGTAAATATATTGTATTTCTATGCAGATTGTAAACAAAAATCTTTAATGATCATAAAATCCCCCCTTGCCCCCCTTTATTAAAGTGGGGGAGTAACACACCCCTGCCTACCGGCAGGCAGGCCTCTTGATAGAGAGGAATAAAAAAGGAACTAGATTCCCGATTAAGACCTTCGGGAATGACATTGAAGAAGTTTATTCACCCTCACCCATGCCCTCTCCCCTCAAGGGCGAGGGATTTCTTTAATCCAATTTTCCATGTGTCAGTGTCACGACATAAACTTTTTCTGCTCCGGCTCTTTTTAAGACCCTTGAGCATTCTCGCACGGTTGCGCCTGTTGTGAAGACATCATCAACGAGCATGATCTTTTTACCCTTAACCTTTTCCTCTGATATCACATCAAAGGCGTTTTTGATATTGAGTTCTCTATCAACAGCGCTCAGACCGACCTGCGGTATGGTGTTCTTTATTCTGACAAGCGTGTTCAGCGTTAAAGGCATACCCGATCTTTGCGCGATATATTTTCCAAGAAGCGCGGACTGGTTGAAGCCCCTGTACTTGAGGCGTTTTTTATGCAGAGGCACAGGCAGGAGCATGTCGGCCTGCGGGAGCTGTTTGAGCAATATCTTTTCTGAGAGAGGATAGGATAGGCGTTTTATGCCGTGAAATTTAAAAAGGCTGATAGCCTTTTGCAGAGCGCCTTCATGAAGGCCGAAGCATTGCGCCTTATCAAAGGCCGGCTCATTCTTATGGCACTCTCCACAGGTTAATGAAAGGTCAGAGACAAGCGGCGTTCCGCACTTGCTGCATGACGGGCCTTCATAAGGCATGACAGTTCCCCAGCAGTTATTGCAGATAGGGGCGGTTTTATGGTCTGATGAAGGCTTCTGACAAACAGGGCAGGTTTCAGGGAAGAGGATATTCAGGATTTTGTTGAGCATCGGTAATTGTTCTTTATTTTACAATCAGGCTCTCGCCTGTCATCTCTTCAGGCTTTACAATCCCCATGAGTTCAAGTACTGTGGGAGCAACATCAGCGAGCATGCCTTTCTCCCTGAGCCTGACGCCCTGCTTTAAGAGGATAAAAGGGACAGGGTTGGTGGTATGCGCTGTGTGTGGAGTTTTGCCGTCCATCATCCGGTCGCAGTTTCCATGGTCTGAGGTTATCATGACAAGCCCTCCGTCAGAGGATACCTTTTCGACGATCTTCTTAAGGCATTTATCTATCGTCTCACACGCCTTCACAGCCGCCTTCATGATGCCGGTGTGCCCTACCATATCAGGATTGGCAAAGTTCAGCAGGATGAAGTCGTATGTATTTGTGCCGAGCCTCTTTAAGACTTCATCTGTAACTTCATACGCGCTCATCTCAGGCTTCAGGTCATAGGTCGCCACCTCTTTTGGAGAAGGGATAAGCGCCCTGTCTTCGCCAAGGAACGGCTCTTCTTCCCCGCCGTTAAAGAAGTAGGTGACATGCGCGTACTTCTCTGTCTCAGCTATCCTGAGCTGTTTCATGTTATTTCTGCTCAGGACGCTGCCTAATATATTTGTGAGCCTGACGGGCGAAAACGCAGCCTGAAACGGAAAGTCATCTTCATACTTCGTCATCGTTACGAAAGAGCCGGGCTCAGGCATCTTCTCTCTTTTAAAGCCATTAAACTTTTTATCTGTGAGCGCGATGGTGATCTCTCTTGCCCTGTCTGCCCTGAAGTTGAAGAATATGACAGAATCTCCATCCTTTATATTTCCGATGATGCCGCTCTTGTCAACGATCACGCAAGGCTTTATGAACTCATCGGACTCATTTATCCTGTAGCTTTCTTTGATAGCTTCTTTTGCAGATGCCGATCTTTTTCCTTCGCCCTTCGCAAGCGCCTTGTACGCAAGCGCAACCCTCTCCCATCTTTTATCCCTGTCCATCGCCCAGTATCTGCCGATGACAGTGGCTATCTTTACAGATGGTTTATCTTTGATAAAGGACTCGAGCGCATTTATGTAGGTTATCCCTGACTCCGGAGGTGTGTCCCTGCCGTCCATGAATGCATGTATGAATATCTTATTTAATCCTTTATTAAGCGCAAGATCTATCAGCGCGTATAGATGGCTTATATGGCTGTGCACTCCTCCGTCAGAGAGGAGGCCGAGAAGATGAAGCGCACTTCCGTTTTTAATTGCTGTATCAACGGCGGAGTTGAACGCGTGGTTATTAAAAAAAGAGCCGTCTTTGATCGCCTTGTTTATCCTTGTGAGGTCCTGATATACAACACGGCCCGCGCCGAGGTTTAAATGTCCGACCTCAGAGTTGCCCATCGTGCCTTCAGGCAGCCCGACAGCTTCTCCTGAACATATTAGAGATGTATGCGGATATTCTTTGAGGAGTTTTTTGTAGAAAGGTATGTCTGCTTTTTCCTGAGCGTTGATTTCCGGGTCGCTTCCTATGCCCCATCCGTCAAGGACTATGAGGACCGTAGGCTTCATCTCAACAATGTCTCAAGAAGCGCTTTCTGCGTGTGGAGCCTGTTCTCTGCCTGATCGAATACAACACTCTGGCCGGATTCTATAACATCATCGGTTATCTCTTCCCCCCTGTGGGCAGGCAGGCAGTGCATTACTATCGCATCTTTTTTTGCTACAGACAGCAGGCTGCTGTTGATCTGATAATCAGAGAAGACATTCTTCTTTTTTTCAGATTCTTCTTCCTGGCCCATGCTCACCCATACGTCTGTGTAAAGCACGTCAGCATCCCTGGCCGCGTCTTTGGGGTTATTGGTGACTTTTACCTTTGCATTATTGGAGACCGCATTTTTAAATATATTACTGTCAGGCTCATAGCCTTCAGGGCAGGCGATTGTAAGCTCCATGCCTGTAAGCATCGCGGCTTCTATTAGTGAGTTTGCGACATTGTTGCCGTCTCCGATGTATACGATATTTATCCCGGCGAGGCTTCCCTTCTTCTCCTTGATCGTCATGATATCCGCAAGCGCCTGGCAGGGATGGTGCAGGTCTGTCAGCCCGTTGATCACCGGTATTGCTGCGTTAGACGCGAACTTTTCAATCGTCTCATGCGCAAATGTCCTTATAACGATGGCATCAAGATATCTCGACAGGACCCTTGCTGTGTCTTCTATCGATTCTCCCCGTCCGAGCTGGAGTTCAGATGCATTGATATAGATACCTTGCGCGCCTAACTGATAGATGCCTGCCTGAAAGGATATCCTTGTTCTTGTAGATGCCTTGTCAAAGAGGAGCCCTATGCTCTTGCCGATGAGGGGGCAGGCTGATGCGTCTTTACCGGCCTTAAGTTCAATAGCCCTGTTGATAAGGGCTTCAACCTCTTTTGCCGTGATGTCCAGAAATGTAAGATAATCTCTTTTCATAATGATCTGTTTTGATCTTCAGGCGAGAACTGCCTTATATCATATCCTTTCTAAAACTTCCGCGAGCACATCCATAAGCTGGTCGATCTCCTTTTCTACTACTATTAAAGGAGGAATGAAACGGAGCACATTGCCCCGGACGCAGTTAATGAGTATCCCTCTTTCGGCACATGCCCTTACTATCTCGCTGCCTGACCTTGTTATCTCAAGCCCGAGAAGAAGCCCCATGCCTCTTGCATCCAGCACAGTTGACGGAAACTCCTTTTTAAGTTGTACAAGGCTCTTCATGAAGTACTCACTCATCCGCCTGCAGTTATCAAGAATGAAGCCGTCTTCCAGTATCGCCTCAATCACAGCAACAGCAGCGGTGCAGGCAAGCGGGTTGCCGCCGAAGGTAGACCCATGCGAGCCGTGGCCGAATGAAGCAGCTACATGGTCTTTCGCAAGTATGGCGCCGATCGCCACTCCGCCGCCAAGCCCTTTTGCAAGGCAAATTATGTCAGGTTCCATATTGAAGTGTTCATACGCGAATAACTTTCCTGTCCTGCCCATGCCGGTCTGAACCTCGTCAAGTATCAGAAGGAGCCCGTGGTCGTTGCATATCTCCCGGACATGTTTAAGATAGTCTTTATCAGGCACCCTGACCCCGCCCTCTCCCTGGATAGGCTCGAGCATAACAGCGCATGTGTGTTTTGTGATCGCGTTCTTCAGTGCGCCGATATTATTGAACGGCACATGCTTGAAGCCGGGGGTTAGAGGCTCAAAACCTTTCTGAAGTTTTTCCTGTCCTGTAGCGCTTAGTGATGTGAGCGTTCTTCCATGAAATGAGTTCTCAGCAGTAATGATCTCATATTTATCAGGGAGGGTATGGTCTTTTGAATATTTTCTGGCAAGCTTGATGGCAGCTTCGACAGCCTCAGTTCCTGAGTTGCAGAAAAATGCCTTGTCGGCAAATGAGTTTGTTGCCAGCAGTTTTGCAAGTTTGATCTGCGGTTCTATGTGATACAGATTTGAGACATGCAGCAGCCTTTGAGCCTGTTTCTGCAGCGCTATCACTACTTTCGGATAGCAGTGCCCGAGGCAGTTGACAGCTACGCCTCCGACGAAATCGAGATATTCTTTACCGTCTGCACTCCATACCTTCATTCCTCTGCCTTTCCTGAGGATGATAGGAGAACGGTCGTATGTATTCATCAGATATTTCCTGGATTCGTCTATTGTCTTGCTGCTCATACATGAAAATATAACATAAATCAGTATGGTTACGCATGATAAATCAGCAGCAGGCAACTGATGATGAAAAAAGAGTGGCCAATGAACCGTATATGTTAATATGAATGAACAATTTATAATTTTAATAACCATTAATAGGATGAACAAATCAAATAAAAAGGCTATAGTCGCGATGAGCGGCGGCGTGGATTCATCGGTTGCAGCATATCTGCTTAAGAAAGACGGGTATGAGGTTATCGGCCTGAGCTTTGAACTCTGGGACAAAAGAGATGTAACGAATCTTGACGCATGCTGTTCTGTTGAGACGATCAATATCGCAAGGAAGGTTGCTCAGGGCCTCGGGATCGAACATCACACTGTTGATGTCAGAGACAGTTTCTACGAAAATGTTATTAAAAGTTTCTGCGCCTCCTATATTGAGGGGCTGACCCCGAACCCGTGTATTCTGTGCAATAAGTTTATTAAGTTTGATTTTCTTGCAAAAAAGGCTGAGGAGCTTGGTGCTGATATAGTATCAACAGGCCATTATGCAAGAATAATTAAAAATTCAGAGTCCGCTAACCGTCACTTATTGCTTAAAGGCATTGACCCTAAAAAAGACCAGTCTTACGTTCTTTACGCAATGACTCAGAAGGAGCTTTCAAATACTGTATTTCCATTGGGCGGCCTGACAAAGGATAAGACAAGGGATATTGCCAGAGAACTTGGGCTTGCGAACGCATTAAGAGCAGAGAGCCAGGAGATATGTTTTGTAGGTGATGGCCATTATGCTGATTTCATAAAGGAATATGCGCCCGGAACGCTGGTTCCGGGGCAGGTATTGAATATGGAAGGCAAGGTTCTGGGAGAGCATAAGGGCATCGCCTTTTATACGATAGGGCAGAGAAAGGGGCTGGGCATACAGTCTTTAATGCCTTCGTATGTCATTGATATTGATCCTAAAAAAAATATCATAACGATTGGGGGAAGAGAGGATGCATTGCGGAAGAGTTTTAAGGTGAACGGCCTGAACTGGATCTCTATAGACCAACTGAAAGAACCTTTAAGGGCAAGGGTAAAGGTCCGCTCCACCATGACAGAGGCTCAGTCAACGCTGATACCTGACGGTGATTCTGTTAAGGTTGAATTTGATGAGCCGCAGTGGGCTCCTGCTCCGGGACAGAGCGCGGTCTTTTATGATGGCGACACTGTTATAGGCGGAGGGGTCATACAGCATAAAAGTGGGCTTAATCCCGAACAGTAATAATCTCCTGAATTAATGAAAAATAAGCATTTTTTCGGATTTTTGTTCCCTTTCAGAAGATTTCAGTGTATAATCATCCTACTATGCCGAAATGTAAAATAGGTTGCAGCGGATTCTTATATGATTCATGGAAGGATACCTTTTATCCTGAGGGCCTGACGCAGAAAAGATGGCTCTCATATTATGTAAAAAAGCTTGATTCCGTTGAACTTAGCATCACTTTTTACAGGCTCCTGAAGAAAGAGGCATTTGAAAGGTGGTATTCAGAGGCCCCTCCCGGCTTTGCTTTCTGCCTTAAGGGAAGCAGATTTGTCACTCATATCAAGAAGCTGAAGGATGTTACTCTGCCCCTTGAAACTTTTTTCAATGTCACCCTGCCTCTTCATGAGAAGTTCGAGGTTGTTATCTGGCAGTTTCCGCTTAATCTTAAGGTTAATATAAAAAACCTTGAGGGCTTTATTGAAGTTATAAGTAAATACCCTGTACGGCATGTCTTTGAGTTCAAGCAGGCGAGCTGGCTTAATAAAAAGGTTATAAAACTCCTTTCTGAATCAAATATAGCTGTATGTATGGCTGACTCGCCGGAATTTCTTAATGATCTGCCTGTAACTGCTGATTTTGTCTATATTCAACGGCATGGCCCAGGTGGAAATTATGCTTTAAGCTATAGCCCGGAACAGATCAAAGATGATGCAAATAAGATAAAGGAATTTCTTAAGAAGGGTAAGGATGTTTATATATTCTTTAACAATGATGCAAATGCATATGCCCCTCAGAATGCTATGGAGCTTAAAAGGATACTGGATAAGACGCTGCCGCACTCATTAATGGAGCATGAGCTGCATAAAAAAGTCTCTACTGCGGCCAAGCCGGAAGAGACTGTTGAAAGGAAGGCGGTAATAAAGAAGACAGTTGAAAAGAAAAAGGTTGCTACAAAGAAAAAAGTAATACAAAAAACAGCAATAAAGAAAAAAAATGCCGCAAAGCAAACAACAAAGAAGCCTGCAGCAAAACCAGCAAAAAGAAAAACTGCACAAAAGGCCAAAAGCAAGAAGAAGTGAGATCAGAACATTTAATAAACAGAGCTGTTGACTAAAATTTGCTCCTGCTGGTATCCTCTATATCTACTTTATTTTTTGAGCCTATATTTTCAAGACAAGGAGACCTACTAATGACTAAAGCTGAACTAATCGAATCAGTGGCAAATACTGCCGATCTTTCAAAGGCAGATGCTTCAAAAGCAGTTGATTCTGTGATAGCCGGGATCACAGCCGCGCTGAAAAAAGGAGAGAAGGTGACTCTTGTAGGTTTTGGTGTTTTTGCGGTTACAGAGCGTAAGGCAAGGAAGGGCCGTAATCCAAGGACAGGCGATGCAATAGATATTGCTGCATCAAAGACACCTAAATTTACTGCCGGCAAGGCCTTAAAGCAGGCGATACAATAACCGTCTGAAAGATCTCTTCTCAAGGGCTCTTTCTATAGAGTCCCTTGAGAAGAGATCTTATGGGAATTTGAGCTGTATCCGTTCTATGGCTGTTGATCTTCCTGTTGCGGCATCGATATCAATCAATGCGCATGACAATACCGATTCGCCGTTTGCCGTCTCGAATCGGACTGGTATATGCGTCAGGAACCTGCTGAGCACCAGGCCTTTTTCTACTCCTAAAATTGAGTCTGTCGGGCCGGTCATGCCCACATCTGTAAGATAGGCTGTGCCTTTGGGCAATATCTGTTCATCCGCTGTCTGCACATGAGTATGTGTCCCGATAACAGCGCTGACCTCGCCGTCGAGATAAAAACCGATAGCCAGCTTTTCAGAGGTTGCTTCAGCATGAATATCAACGATGATGATATTTGTCTCTTTTTTAAGGAGGGCAACCTGCTTTTTGGCAATGGTGAAAGGCGAGTCAAGCTGGTTCATGAAGACCCTGCCTGAAATATTCAGAACCGCCGCCTTTTCGCCTTTACTCGTTTTTACGATTATTGTGCCGTGGCCCGGCACGCCGTCAGGATAATTGGCAGGCCTCAGCAGACGGTTCTCCTTTGCTATATATTCGATAGCGTCTTTCTTGTCCCAGATGTGGTTGCCTGATGTCATCACATCGACTCCGAGAGCTAATATCTCTTTGCCGACCTGTTCTGTAATTCCGAAGCCTCCTGCAGCATTCTCTGCATTGGCGATAACAAGGTCAATATCGAATTGGCTTCTGAGCTGCGGCAGGCCTTTCTTCAATGCCGTTCTGCCCGGCTTTCCGACAATGTCGCCTATGAACAATATTTTCATAAAAAACCGTAATGAGTTACCAGTGATGCGTTATGAGTAATGAGTCCATAACGCATCACGTTTAACATCATATTTATTTCGCGTATTCCACGAATCTTGATTCTCTTATAACAGTGACCTTTATCTGGCCCGGATAAGTCAGTTCTTCCTCTATCTTTTTGGCAAGCTCCCTTGATATTTGCGCTGAACGCTCGTCACTTATGTCCTCGGGTTTGACCAGTATCCTTACTTCTCTTCCTGCCTGTATTGCATAGGATTTACTTACCCCTTCAAAAGATGTAGCAATCTCCTCCAGCCGTTCCAGCCTCTTTATGTAGCCCTCAAGAGACTCTTTTCTTGCACCCGGCCTTGCGGCAGAGAGAGCGTCGCCAGCTGCTACAAGTGTGGCCTCAATCGTTATCGGGTCGCCTTCTTCGTGATGGACGAGGATAGCGTTAACTACCTTTTCGTTCTCACCGTACTTCTTTGCGAAATCAGCGCCGATGACCTGATGCGACCCCTCGATCTCATGATCTATCGCCTTGCCTATGTCATGAAGGATGCCGGCCCTCTTGGCAAGCTTCACATTACCCTTGAGTTCGGCAGCCATTATACTTGCAAAATGTGCGACCTCTTTGGAGTGCTGAAGCACGTTCTGGCCGTAGGATGTACGGTATTTCAGCCTGCCGATCAGCTTGATCAGTTCAGGGTGTATGCCGTGCAGCCCGAGATCAAAGACCGCCTTTTCCCCTTCTTCTTTTATCGTGGTAGCGATCTCCTTCTCTACCTTTGAGACTATTTCTTCTATCCTTGCAGGATGTATCCTTCCGTCTGCCAAAAGGCGTGTAAGTGATATCCTTCCGATCTCTCTTCTTACAGGGTCGAAGCATGAGAGCAGTACGGTCTCGGGTGTATCGTCAATAATGAACTCCACGCCTGTGGCCGCTTCCAGAGCCCTGATATTTCTTCCCTCTCTGCCTATGACCCTTCCTTTCATCTCGTCGCTGGGAAGGGCGACTGTGGAGACGGTGTTCTCGCTCACATAGTCGCTTGAATAACGCTGTATAGCTGTGCAGATTATCTTCTTTGATTTTCTATCGGAAGCTTCGAGAGCCTCATCTTCAAGTTTCTTGGTCAGCTTTGAGATCTCGAACTTTGACTCTTCCTCCACTTTTTGAAAGAGTTCTTTTTTAGCTTCATCAGCGCTCATATTTGCGATGCGCTCCAGTACTTCGGTCTGCTGGGAGGTCATCTTCTCTAAGTCTTCATGCTTTTTCTGTATCGTTTTTTCTTTGTTGCTAAGGTCAGTCTCCCTTTGATTGAACCTTATCTCTTTCTTATCCATCTGATCCAGTTTTCTGTCCAGCGTCTCTTCCCTCTGGTGTAATCTTTTATCAAGCTGGTTAAGTTCAAGACGGCGTTCCCGCTCTTCTTTTTCAGAATCGGACTTTACCTTGAGAATAATATCCTTGGCCTCAAGCTGAGCCTCTTTTTTTATTGTGCCTGCTTCCTTGAGCGCATCTTCCAGAGCTTTACTGGATTTGTTTTCGATATCTTTTATCTTGCTCTCGGAGCTCTTTTTCTGGAATGCGGCAGATACAACCGCTCCAGTGACAAGCCCGGCAGCAAGAGCAGCAACAACGTACATGATGATGTTAGCCATTATCTAATCCCCCTTTCTGTGGTCTGTTTTTAATGTTTTTTTCATAGCCTTCTTCACTTGGGCGGAAGAAGGCCTTTTCCTTTGAGACATATTCCTGTTCAACAAAATGCCCTTCGAAATCATGCGGATATTTGTATCCTGCACCGGCGCCGATCCTGGCTGCGCCTTTGTAATTAGCGCTCTTAAGATGGTCAGGCACAGGTGCAAGCCTTTCCTTTCTTACATCTGCAAGTGCATTTTCTATCGCCAGATAAGAGGCGTTGCTTTTAGGCGCGGTCGATATGTAGATAACTGCCTGAGCAAGGGGGATGCGTCCTTCCGGCATGCCGATCGATTCTACCGCCTGTTTTGCGGCAACAGCAAGCTGGAGCGCTCTGGGGTCGGCGTTTCCTACATCCTCAGACGCGCATATCATGATCCGTCTTGCAATGAATAAAGGGTCTTCGCCTGCCTCTATCATCTTGGCAAGCCAGTATAGCGCAGCATCCGGGTCGCTGCCTCTCATGCTCTTGATAAATGCGGAAATAGTATTGTAGTGCTCATCTTCGCTGTAATATATGGATTTGCGCTGTAATAAGTCTTTGGCCAGCCCTAAATCAAAGCTGGATATTTCTTTGCTGTTTAATACAAATGCCCCGAGTTCAACTATATTAAGCGCTTTGCGCGCGTCTCCTTCTGAAGCTTCAGCAATGAAGTCCATGGCATCAGGCTCGATCTTTATATTGAAACTTCCTATGCCTCTTTCATTGTCATTTACGGCGTTTGTGACGAGTTGTTTTATATCGTCTTTGCTTAAAGGCAGAAACTGGAATATCATCGACCTTGAAGAAAGCGCGGGAATTATTGAAAAGAAAGGGTTCTGTGTGGAGGCCCCGATAAGGCTTACGTTCCCGCTTTCCACATCAGGTAGAAGAGCGTCCTGCTGGAGTTTATTAAACCTGTGGATCTCGTCAACAAAGAGGATTGTCTTTCCGGATCCTTTGGCCTCTTTTAAAGCGTCTTTAATATCGCTGACGCCTGAAGTGACAGCATTCAGCGCGATAAACAGGGCATTGGTCTTTTTAGCAATAATATGAGCAAGCGCGGTCTTTCCTGTTCCGGGAGGGCCATATAGAATGAGGGATACTATAGAGTCTTTCTCAATAGCTTCTCTAAGCGGCTTGCCTTTGCCGAGGATATGGGACTGCCCCAGAAATTCTTCTAAGGTAACAGGCTGCATCCTCCATGCAAGAGGAGATGTCTTGTCTGACCGGAATAAGTCCATCTTTATAAACCAGTCCTGCGGTATTAAAGTTTCATTCGCAGGGACTCAAAGATGGCCTGTGACAGAAGGGTGTTACACGGGTGGTCTGAATATATCAGTAGCTTTAGATTCTATAGTATCAGCCCCTGTTAAATCTCTCTCCAAATGGTTGATTTTCGAAAGATTGCAACAAGTCAATAAAATATTTAAGAGGCTGAAAAGCTTTATATAACACATACCCGGGAAACCTTAACTGTCAAGACCAAAAAATTTAATATATCCCGCTTCTGCGAGATTTTAAGACCCACCTTGCCGTGCAGGAGTAAACTTGCCTCCCTGTTTATTACAGGTGGGCGCCTTGAAGGCAGGATCAGGCATACTCTCCCGGAAATCCGGGCCGCTCACACTTGCCTTACGCTGGCTCCCAAAAAAGAAAAATTGTCGGAACAAGTTTTTATTCCTTTCACGAACAAGGCAGGCAACTTGCCTTTTGAAATATTATATCATATAAACAGCATTAATATATCTATATAGCTTATATGAGTCCGTAACTCTTTAGTGCCTCTTTCAGCTTCTCTTTATTGGCGCTGCTCATAGAACAAAGAGGCAGCCTGAACTCCTCCTGTATCCTGCCCATCATGCTTAAGGCGGTCTTAACAGGTATGGGGTTTGTCTCAATAAACATGGCTTTATTAAGGGGTTCAAGCCTGAAGTGGATATTCCTGCTTTCTTCCAGCTTCCCGTTATTCCATGCTTTGATCATGTCTGAAACATCTTTGGGCGCTATATTGGCAACAACGGATATTACGCCTTTGCCGCCTAACGCCAGCAATGTAAAAGTTGTGAAGTCATCTCCGGAAAGGACCGTGATATTGTCTCCGCACAGGCGTATCACATCGCTGGCCTGCGCCATATTGCCGGTAGCCTCTTTGATAGCGACCACATTCTCGATCGCAGACAGCCTTGCAACGGTCTCCGGCATGATATTAACAGCTGTGCGTCCCGGGACATTGTATAGGATTATTGGGATATCAACCGTTTTTGCCACCTTCTCATAGTGCTGGAAGATGCCCTCCTGAGTGGGTTTGTTGTAATAAGGGCAAACGAGAAGAGCTCCATCAGCACCGAGCTTTTTTGCCTTGGCAGTCATCTTGATCGTTTCGTCTGTTGAATTGGCGCCGGTGCCGGCTATGACCGGAATTCTCCCGTTGACTACTTGAACAGTATATTCAATAACCCTGTAGTGCTCATCATATTCAAGCGTGGCCGACTCTCCTGTAGTGCCGCAGGGGACTATTGCATCAGTGCCTTCAGCTATATGCCATTCTATAAGTTCGCCCAGGGCTTTTTCATCGACCTTGCCATTTTTAAACGGTGTAACTATTGCAACAATAGAGCCTTTAAACATTTAATTCACCTCTTTTTTAATTTGGTCATTAAGTTTAAGGAATTTTCCGAGTTAGGTCAAGCTGAAAAATTGACACCGGCTCATTAGTTCTGATACCTTTAAACTTAATTATGTTTGATATCGGCACTCAGGAACTGATAATAATCTTTATAGTCGCCCTCATTGTATTCGGCCCGAAGAGGCTGCCTGAACTCGGCAGGACGCTTGGGAAAGGGATAAGGGAGCTGAAGTCAGCCTTAAGCGGCGTGACAGAGAGCATAGATGTGGACGGGGTAGAGGAAGAGATCAGGAAGGCGCGTGAGAATGTTGTGAACAGCCTTATGAAAGAGGGCAAACTCGACCTGGGAGAAAAAGGGGAGGGTAAAGAGCCTGTAAAAGCCGGGGAAGAGCTGAAGGATTCAAGTGATTCAAAATATAAAGAAGAGTCAGGTACCGGCAGGAATGGATAAGATGCCGGTTGCAGAGCATCTGGGAGATCTGAGAAAAAGGATCGTTACTTCGTTAGCCGCTCTTACTATAGCTTTCAGCGTATGTTTTTATTATTCTGAAAACATCTTCAGCATCCTTACAATGCCGCTGCATAACATTCTGAAGTTTTCTTTAAGTGAGCCTTATTTTTCATTTGAACCTACCGGCAATCAGGGAATCGAGCTCTTCTTTTTTGAGCCTGCGGAAGCCTTGTGGATGCACTTTAAGATAGCATTCATCGCCGGGTTTATATTATCTTCGCCTGTTATATTTTATCAGGTCTGGAAGTTCATCTCTCCCGGCCTTTTGTTAAAAGAGAAGAGGTATGCCCTGCCGTTCGTCTTAGTCACCACCTTTCTTTTTTCAGCAGGCGCTCTCTTCTGTTTTATAATCGTCCTTCCGTTTGCAATGAACTTCCTGCTTACTTATAAGACGCAGAATCTGAAGCCGATGCTTTCAGTCGGGAAATATATAGACTTCTGCATGAAATTCATCCTGGGCTTTGGTGTTGTCTTTGAATTGCCGGTGGTTCTGGTCTTTCTTACAAAAATGGGTATAGTGACAACAGAGTTCCTCGGGAAGAACAGGAAGTACGCGATCCTTATAGCATTCATCCTCGCAGCATTCCTTACGCCTACGCCGGACGCATTTAACCAGACACTTATGGCTGTTCCGATAATAATCTTGTATGAGATCGGGATCTGGGCGTCTGTTCTGCTAAATATAAAGAAGAAAACTGATTAATGAATAGTTGTTAATTCTTGCCTGTCTGCCCGGATTTCAATCTCTTATATTTATCTTCCCCTAAGCACTCTTTTGCGAACGCGCACCAGTCTATGCATGACGGGCCTAATATACGCGAGTTAACGATGCCGCATTTTTTACATTTAGCCTCGGTCTCATCACTCCATATCTCGACTATCCCGCCGCAGCTGCTGCATGTTATATCTTCAGGTTTAGGCTGTTTTATTTCATTGCTTCCGGGGCAGCTATCCTTTAACATTTATCTCCTCCGCTTTTTATTATTATGCCACATAAGGTTTGTTCCGTATATGATTCAGGTCATAATCAGTACATCATAAAAATAAAGATTGTTTTCAAAAAGTATCTTGAATAAATGTCTCTGAAAAGGTATATTAATAAGCTTTTAAAATTGATAGGGCAGTTTTATAACGGAGGCAATAATGTTTTCAGATATAGCGTATGCAATGGGAGGAGCGCCGGGAGGAGGGGCACAGCAGCAGGGAGTGACTGGTATGCTGACATCGTTTCTGCCGTTAGTATTTATTTTTGCCATCTTCTACTTCCTTCTCATCAGGCCGCAGTCTAAAAAGGCAAAAGAGCATAAAGAGGTGCTTGATAACCTTAAGAAGGGTGACAAGGTCATAACCAGCGGCGGCATCCATGGAATCGTCGAGGAGATTGACGGTGATGTGCTGACGCTCAAGGTGGGTGTAAAGGACGATACAAAGGTTAAGGTCAGCAGGAATTTCATAGCAGGATTAAGGGAAAAGGAGTAAGGCACAAGTGAAGAAGAATTTTTTCTGGCGTGTTTCATTAATATTATCTGCAACGGTACTTTCAATACTTTTCTTTCTTCCGTCAACATCATTGCGTTCATCAATGCCTGAATGGCTGAAGGATTACGGCCTGATACTCGGCCTTGACCTTCAGGGCGGTGTCCATCTTGTATATGAAGTGGATGGAGACAAGGCTGCTGAGATAACCGCAGAGAGGATAGCTGGAAGCCTGACAAATATCTTTAAGGAGAAAGGGGTTGATGCAAAGGCAGAGCTTCTCAATCTTGAGATAAATGTAAAGCCCGGCGGCGATAAAGCAGAGAAGGTAATAAATGAAAGCTATCCTAACCTGGAGCTGGTCACAAAGACAGAAGGGATGCTTGTTTACAAATTGAGCGACAAGGAGATCAGCAGCATAAAGGATCTCTCTGCTGACCAGGCGCTTGAGACGATAAGGAACAGGATAGATGCATTCGGCGTGTCTGAGCCGACCATAATGAGGCAGGGCGCATCCGAGATAGTTGTTCAGCTCCCGGGCGTGAAAGATGCAAACCGTGCTATCGAGCTTGTCGGAAAGACAGCTGTGCTTGAGTTTAAGCTGCTTGATGAAGAGAATCCTCTTGCGCTTGAACTGCCTGGCTCTATCGAAGCTGATAAAGAAGGGGAACTGCTTGCTCAATATGCCGGCAGGATACCTGAAGGCGATGAGATACTTTTTGAAAAGGTCTCTGACGATTTAGGGAATACTATCAAAAGGGTATACCTTGTTAAGAAGCAGTCGATGATGACCGGAGACTTTCTTACTGAGGCGCGTGTGAACATCGAACAGAACCAGCCGTATGTTGGTATATCTTTTAATTCAACCGGCGCAGAGATATTTAAACAGATAACAACAAACAATGTTAAAAAGCGGCTTGCGATTATCCTTGATAATAATGTCTACTCAGCCCCTTCCATCAATGAGCCTATTGCCGGCGGCAGCGCTCAGATAACCGGCAGCTACACTATGGATGAGGCAAAGGACCTCGTTATCGTGCTGAGGTCAGGTTCACTTCCTGCACCGCTTAAGATGCTTCAGAATGTCACTGTCGGCCCATCTCTTGGAAAGGACTCCATCGATGCCGGCATCAAGGCAGGCCTGATCGGAGCGCTGATGGTCATTATATTCATGATCGTATATTACAAACTTTCAGGCCTGATCGCTGACTTTGCGCTTGTGCTGAATATAGTATTTCTTATCGGCGTTCTCTCCGTATTCAAAGCGACACTTACGATGCCGGGCATAGCGGGTATAATCCTGGCGATTGGTATGGCTGTTGACAGTAACGTCCTGATGTTTGAAAGGATGCGCGATGAATTAAGGCTTGGCAAGACCCCGAGGTCTGCGATAGATTCAGGTTATGACAAGGCCTTCTGGACCATCTTTGACTCTCATGTCACAACACTTATAACAGCTGTTGTCCTTTTCCAGTTCGGAACAGGGCCTATAAAGGGATTTGCCGTCACCCTCGGATGGGGCGTTCTAATAAATCTCTTTACCGCGCTCATAGGGACAAAGACTATCTTTGATATAATCACTTCAAAATATGATATAAAAAGGCTCAGCATATGATGGAACTTGTTAAAAATACGAAGATCGATTTTATGGGCAAGAGGTTCATCGCCCTGACTATTTCAGCAATATTGACAATACTCGGGCTGGTAGCAGCTGTTCAGGTCGCCAGGGGAAGCGCCAATCTCGGCATTGATCTGGCAGGCGGCACATCTGTGCAGATCAAATTCAATACACAGGTTGTGCTTCATGATGTGAGAAAGGCGCTTGAAGAAGGCGGCATCAGGGACTTTGACCTCCAGGAACTGCCGACTGAAAGAAAGATCCTTATCCGCGTAAAAAAGAACGACGAGAAGGTCGGTGAACTTTCCGGAAAGATAATATCCGTTCTGTCGCAGAAATTTTCCCACAGCAATATAGTGGTAGATTCAACAACAGAGATAGGACCCAAGGTGGGTTCTAAGCTGAGAGGGGATGCCTTATGGGCTGTTATGGCTGCGATGCTGGGCATCCTGGTCTATATAACATTCAGATTTCAATTCAGATTCAGTATCGGCGCCACTATCGCTACATTACATGATGTCCTCGCCATTCTCGGTATCTTTTATCTCATAGGCAAGGAGATAAACCTCCTGCTGATAAGCGCCCTTCTCATAATCGCTGGATACTCACTTACCGATACGGTGGTTGTATTTGACAGGATAAGGGAGAATATGAAGGACAGGTTCAAGAAACATACCTTTGAGATCGTCAACGACAGTATAAACGAGGTGCTTTCAAGAACCATTGTTACATCGCTCACAGTCTTTATCACTGCCGTGGCGCTTTTTGTTTTCGGCGGCGAGGTGATCCACGATTTTGCCTTTGCGATCATGCTTGGAGTAATAATCGGCACATTCTCTTCAATATTTGTCGCAAGTCCGGTCGTGGTGATGCTGGGGAAAGACAAATCGTTCAGCAATAAGAAATAAACAGGCAGGGTACCGGATTTAGGACAGTAAATAAATCATATAGTTTTATCATTCCTGATAGCTGGTTTCTGCATTCTATATTTCTCTCAAAAATATAATGAATAGACGCTGGCTTGTAAACAGGACCAATCCTGAATTTCTCAGGTACCTTTCAAATAAAGCATCCATATCAACAACCTTCGCCCAGATCCTTGTAAACAGGGGAATAAAAGACCCTGACGCGATAAAAGAATTTCTCAACCCTTCCTTTGATAATCTTCACGACCCTATGCTGCTGCCTGATATTAAGAAGGCTATTGAAAGGGTCAAGGCTGCCATGTCTAAGGGAGAGACTGTACTCATTCACGGCGACTATGATGCTGACGGCCTGACATCAACAGCGCTTCTTGTATCCGCATTCAGAAAGCTCGGAATAAAGGCCTTCTATCATATCCCCAACAGAGAGACAGAAGGTTATGGATTCGGCAATACAGGCGTTGAAAAGGCAAAGGCATGCGGAGCCAGTCTTATAATTACAGCTGACTGCGGCATAAGTTCGATTGAGGCTGTTGCCTCAGCAAATGCATCAGGCATAGATGTCATCATCACTGACCATCATGAGGTTCCAGAGAAGATGCCTGAAGCTATTGCTGTCATAGACCCTCACAGAAAAGACTCGCAGTATCCTTTTAAGTTCCTTGCAGGGGTAGGGGTAGCATATAAATTTGTCCAGGCTTTGCTTGAAGATATCGGAACCTATAAAACGGATATTCTGCCGGAACATTTTCTTGACCTTGTCGCGCTCGGCACAGTTGCTGACTCTGTTCCGCTTATCGGAGAGAACAGGATCTTTGTTGCCTACGGCCTTAAGGAGATAAACAAGCCTTTATGCAGGATCGGCATTCAGGCGATGAAGGATGCTTTCAGAGCAGATACGGAACTTCACTCAGTCATGCTCTCATTCACTCTGATCCCGAGGATAAACGCAGCAGGAAGGCTTAGTGACGCAGGAGCAGTTGTTGAGCTTTTGCTGACAGATGACAGGTCAAAAGCTGATGAGACAGTGGCCCTTCTTGAGGAGCATAACAAGAAGCGGCAGAAGATAGAGAAAGATGTTCTGGAATCCGCGCTTGCTATGATAGATCCTGACAAACCAGGCAATGCCATTGTTCTCGCATCTCCAGATTGGCACCCCGGCGTTATCGGCATAGTGGCATCCCGACTTGTTGACAGGTTCTACAGGCCGGTATTGCTCTTTGCCGTAAAGGGCTCTATCGCCAAAGGTTCAGCACGGAGCATCCCTCCTTTTAATCTTTACAACGGGATCAGCGAATGCGCTGATCATCTTATCGATTTCGGAGGCCACGAACAGGCAGCCGGCATAAAAATGGATCTTGCGAACCTTCCTCTTTTCAAAGAAAAGATAAATCAGGTCGTTGGGAGAACACTCAGTGATGAAGATATGATACCGATGCTTGAGATAGACGCAGGCGTGGAGCTTTCTGAGATCAACTTCAACCTTCTAAGAGAGTTGAGCCTTCTTGAACCGCTTGGCGCCACAAACAGTGAGCCTGTGCTGGGCGCAAAAGGCGTTGAGTTCATAGATCCAAGGATCGTAGGCAATAATCACCTTAAGGTGAGGACCAAGCAGAAGAAGATATACATGGATACGATAGGTTTTAACAAGGGCGGCCTGATCAAGGATATAGAAGCTTCATCTGTTTTCGACAGCGCCTTTACCCCGTCGATCAATGAATGGAACGGGACAAAGATACTTCAGTTGAAGCTAAAGGCGCTGAGGCCGGGTGGGTGACGTTTGACATAACCAGCGCATGACAAACGAGATAGTCATCTTGCCGGTGCAGGCTGCACAGATTTCTCAATAAAGTCCATGTGCTCAGTCCACCCTTTCAAGCATTCTTTCCAGTTTTCCTTTTCGTTGCCTTGGCAAGGCTCTACTACGCGTTTAAGTGCGTAGACATGATCTTTCCTAATATTAACTTTGGCGTAGGCTTCAAAATCCGTGCATGAATCCCCGTATGCAAACTCGATCTTCCATTTATGCTTAATGAAGTCATTCAAAATGCGTTTCTTGAACTGATATGGATTAATGACATCCCCAGATGTATCTCCGACATGGACAATGCCGTCAGGAAAGCCATGACTCTTCAGCCAGTTAAGGGTCATTATTTTTAAGAATGGGAAACGGGCGCTTAGGTAGATGATCGTATAGCCCTTGTCGGCGAATAAACGCACGGCGTTTGCGGCATCTTCGCGTACTGTAAAAAAAGCAAATGGACTTGGAGTCAGCGTTCCGTCAATATCAAATATAACGGCTTGTGGCTGGTTGGTTAAGGCATCAGGGATATTAGCAGGTACATGTGCACAACTGCTACACAGCATAATCACCAACAGAATAATCATATTGCGCATTGAGTATCTCCTTTTATATTAGTCAGGAAGTGGAGCAGGCATAGTGTTGGTACTCAACAATTAGTTCAGCGGCCAATCCGCTGGAACGATTGGTTATTTATTTTTTATCAGCTTTACCCTATTTTCAATCCATGCAACAGTGGCAATGACGTTTTATACAACCGCACTTCTGTGCTGCCAGCAGAAACCATCGCTAGTGGTGTGCCTGGTACATAAGCCCTCTTTTGTTCTGCATTTTGAGCCGCAGTGATGTGCTATGGTTTGATTAGGATTTCCGCCTGCATTGCCCTGTTCTTCATCTTCATCTTCATCTTCGTCTTCATCATCCGGCGAGTTCTGCGGCGGATCTTCCGGCTGTTCGGGTTGTTCAGGAGCGGGTATTATAATATCCATGTTGCTGTTCCTGTATCCTCCGCCAGGCGAATTGGGCATTACAACAGGCGGCTGTGGAGGCTGGTCGGGGTCTTGCGGAGGATTTCCCGGGCTTACCTGATTTCCAACCTGATTACCATTCTGATAGAAATTCAAATTGTGCGGGATAACAATGCTTCCAAACGTCTGAATGCCAATTGAGTATGTACCGCTTGCATTTGTGCGTACCGGGCTTACAGGCTTAGAATTGCAGTTACAGTTCTCGTGGCGAACTTCTATTCTGGGCACCGGGTTGCCGTTTGTGTCTGTCACCATTCCCTGGAGCACATGTTTCATGATTTTCTTTTCCTCCGTATAACGATTTTTTCGCTACTTGACTGCTGGAAGATCGGTTATTTATTTTTTATCAGCCTTACCCCATTCCCTTCTGCAACGTTCTAACTATATTGCTTTAATTGCATCGTGTATTCGTGTTGCTACACGGGCATAGGCACTGTTTCGCAAGTGTAATTCATTAACCCAATCTTTATCAGGATCAAGCATGTCTCGTAAATCAACGTGGTGAAACTTGTTATGGGTGTGAGCTAAATCGCCCAACATCTCATTATATTTATCAATTAATGTGAATACGGCTTTGCGCTGTTCGACATGATCAAATATCCCTTTCCTGGCCAAGGCGGGTCGCAGCCACGGACCAGCGAAAGTAAAACCCAGAAAATCAACACTTTCACCAGTTGGGGCAGTATGCCCATATCCATGAACCACTATATGAGTATTCGGCGAAACCGCAGCTACTTTTGCAATCAAATCCACAAAGTATTTGCGAAACACCACGTTTATCATTTCAATCATAAAACCGACACGTACTCCGGGCAGTCCCGAATCCTTATGGTTCAAATAAGATTCGAACTCGTCACCGGCTATGTCGTTGCCACCTCCAGAGAATAAGAATATCTTTGGTTTTATTTCACCCAGTGCAGATAAAACAATGTTGATTGATGGACTAATACGTTCGAATTGCCTGTTTATATTAGTTCCATAAATCATGTTCTCCAATGTATCGCCTGCTTTTGCGTAGCTATTAATTGAATAACTATAATCACTTTCTAAACAGTCAATAACATCTGTCCCAGGCAAATAAAAAAACCATGAATCTCCCTCAGCAACAATCACATCTTGGTGTGCAGTTGCATCTAATTGAAAGGCTTTCTGCTGAGTCGTGGCGATTTTTTTAACTCGCGCTTTTTCCTTGAACTGCGCTACTTGCTCGCTCGTCCATTTATCTCTTTCGGTGAATTCAGTTGTCATAATTATCCCCTATCTTCCTTGCAGGTGAATTGTCGCTCAACCAGTTATTATCTGAACGGCTAAATAAAGGTAGCATTAATTTGATTATTTGGTCAATAAAAAAATACATTGACGTTTTCTGACCGATATTTGGGAGCAATATTCTGCCGTCCTGAAGAAACGGGCGGTCTTTGATCCTTCAGTTGAAGCTCAAGGCGCTGAGGCCGGGTGGGGGTGATGAGTTAAAGCAGCAGCGCAAGCAACTGCCAATGTAAAACAAAACAGGGTTATTCCGCATCCGCTGGATTTTATTGTTCGTGGATAATATTCAGCCTATTGTTAAACAATTTCTTCCAGCTGCCTTGCTTTCATACAAAAATGAGTCGGCTCTTTTTATGAGGCTATCAATAGTGTCATTTTCATTAACGAGTGTAGCCCCAATTGAAATTGTGACGTGTAACTTTTCGTTTTCATGCATTATGTATGAATTTTCTATCAGTAAACGAAGTTTATTCCCCAGCACCTCAAGCTCTTTGCCGTTTATGTTACGTATAATACCAATAAATTCTTCACCTCCCCAGCGCCCATAAAGGTCAAACGGTCTGGAGTTGGAAACAAAAGTATTTGCTGCAAATTTAAGGACCTCATCACCCACATCATGTCCATAGATGTCATTGAATATTTTGAAATGGTCGATATCTATGAATAAAATACCAAATGGGATATTAAAACGTTTTGCCTCGTCGAATCTGCTTTGGATTTCTTTCTCAACATAGTGTCTGTTTGCTAAGTGAGTAAGGTTGTCAAGAAGAGCCAATTTTTCAAGTTCTTTTACCCTCAATTTATTGGTTGCCTGATTGCTGATATCTGTGAATAATTCTATCCCACCGATTATATTACCGTCTCCGTCGGTTAATGTACTGACACGAACAGAAACCGGGATTCTGTGACCATCCTTGTGGTGCATGTATATTTCAGCATCGCGCGGCTTTCCATCAGTAATGGTTTCAGCAAGAGGGCACATCCCGAAGCAAAGACTATTGCCTTCGCTGTCGACGTGAGTGAGTATATTATTAGAACAAGATCTGCCAACAACCTCATTAGCAGTAAATCCAGAGATCTGTTCAGCAGCTTTATTCCAATATGTTATAACCCTATCTCGGTCTACAAAATATAAACCGTCATGGAGTCTTTCAATGATCCTTTCAAAAGAATCTTTATCTAATTTCATAGGGCCTTCTTCACAATCCTTTTTGATCGCTGCTCAAACCGCATAACAATTAGCACGACTTGCCGTATTTGCTGGAATAAGATAATTATATTAGTGTGACAATTATAATACAATACAAAATATAGTGGCTGTGGTTAATAACTTATGAAACTCAAGGCGCTGGGGTATAGTGTTTAAAAAGGCAGTAAGCAGTAATGCGGTATATGTGACACGCATTACTGCTTACTGCTAAATCTTGCTATAATAAAACCATGACTGCATCAAAGGAAGTAAGTACTATCAATGGCCTCATAGATAAGGTCTTTCAGTATAACCCTGAGGCAGACCTTGATATCCTGCGCAGGGCGTACGCCTTTTCCTGTGAAGCTCACCTGAAACAGAAAAGGAAAGGCGGCCAGCCTTTTATCGAACATCCCCTTGCAGTCGCAGCCATATTAAGCGACATGCGCCTTGACAGCAACACACTTGCCGCCGGGCTGCTTCACGATACCGTAGAGGATACGGAAACAACTGTTGAAGAGATAAAGGAGCTCTTCGGCGATGACATAGCCTTTCTTGTTGAAGGCCTTACAAAGCTCGGCAAGATGGAGCTGAAGAATAAGGACGAGGCGCAGGCAGAGAACTTCAGAAAGATGTTCCTCGCGATGGCTGAGAACATCAGGGTCATGCTTATAAAGTTTGCCGACCGGCTTCATAATATGCGCACGCTCGAGCACCTTCCGGAAGCACGGAGGCTGAGCATAGCGCAGGAGACGCTTGAGATATTCGCCCCGCTCGCAAACCGGCTCGGTATGGGCGGGCTTAAGACCGAGTTTGAGGATCTGAGCTTCATGTACCTTATGCCTGATACATATAAGGAACTGAAACGGAAGGTCAGCAAAAAAGGCAAGGAGCAGAAAGAGTATCTCGATGAGATAGCCAAGATAGTTGAAGCCCATCTGAAAGAGTCGGGAATTCCGGCAAGGGTGCTCGGCAGGGTGAAGCATCTTTACGGGATATTCACAAAGATGCAGAAACAGAAGATACCTTTTGAGCTGGTGTATGATGTTATCGCGATCAGGATCATCACTGACACCAAGCAGAACTGCTACACGATAATGGGGCTCATACATTCTCTCTGGACTCCGGTTCCCGGCAGGTTCAAGGATTTCATAGGCGCTCCCAAATCAAACCTCTACCAGTCTCTTCACACAACCATAATCGGCCCGAGGGGTGAGAAGATAGAGTTTCAGATACGGACAGAGGACATGGACAGAATAGCAGAGGGAGGTATCGCCGCCCACTGGAGGTATAAGGATGCAAGGTCTTCAAGAAGGAGGGATGAAGAGTACATTGCATGGCTGAGGGAGCTTGTGCGGCTGCAGAAGGATACTCTTGACGCAAGGGAGTTTCTTGAGGCTGTCAAGGGCAATATCCTGCCGGATGTTGTTTATGTCTTTACTCCAAAGGGAGACATCATCGAGCTTCCCCAGGGCTCAACTCCTGTTGATTTTGCATACGGCATACACACAGCGGTAGGCAACAAATGCTCCGGCGCCAAGGTCAATGGCAAGATAGTTCAATTAAGGCACAGGCTGGAGAACGGCGACTCGGTCGAGGTGTTAACCTCCGCATCTCAGAATCCGAGCAGGGACTGGCTTAAGTTTGCCAAGAGCCAGAAGGCAAAGGCAAGCATAAGGCATTGGGTCCAGACAGAGGAGAGGAAGAAAAGCCTTGAGCTGGGAAAAGAAATTCTTGAAAAGACACTCAAGAAGCATGGGCTCAGCAAAGATCTTTTAAAATCAAAAGAGATATTAGAAGCTGCCAAACAGTATAAGATCAAGACCCATGAGGATCTTTTTATTGCCATAGGTTACGGCAAGATATCAGCGGTTCAGGCTATCAACAGGTTTCTGCCGGAGCCGGTGAAGGATGAAAATGTCTCTAAAAAGATCGCAGACGAGAAGCCTAAGAAGGCGGCCGGCATAAGTGTCAAAGGCATTGATGACATAATGTTCAACCGCGCCAAATGCTGTTATCCATTACCCGGAGAGAAGGTCGCGGGTTTTGTCACAAGGGGCAGAGGGGTATCTATACATTCGGCAGATTGCGCAACCCTTGATGTAAATTCTATCGACGTGGATCGTCTTGTGGATGTCGAGTGGTCAGGAGATGATTCGATATCTTACCCTGTCAAGGTTGTTGTGTACACTGTTGACAAGCCGGGTGTGCTTGCAGATATGAGCGCGGTCATCTCAAGTGACAACGTTAATATAAGCCACATCGATGCCACCACAACTCATGAGAAGAGGGCGCGTTTCAACTTTACTCTTGAGGTAAAGGACAAGGTCCAGCTCGATAGCGTGATTAAAAAGTTGTCCGGGGTGAATGGAGTTCTTGAGGCAAAGAGGACCAGTTCAAAATAGGTTACATGCAAAAGCCTTCCATATTCTATGACATTTTTAAAACTCCCATAGGAAATATCTTTTTGCTTTTTTCCGGAAGATCTCTTATTGAGATATCTTTTAATAAACCCTTGAAGGTTGCTTACAAAAAAGGGGCTGCACCCAAGAGTTTTCTTAAGGAATTGGGATCTTACTTCAGCGGAGTGGAGACCGAATTCCGCCAAGAGATACAGTTTCTAAAAGGGACTGAATTTGAGCAGAGTGTCTGGCTCTCACTCAAGGATATCCCGTACGGGGAAACAAGGCCGTACAAATGGGTCGCTGAGAAGATAGGGAGCCCGTCTGCCGTAAGGGCGGTAGGCCAGGCGCTTTCAAAGAATCCCATACCGATAGTATTGCCATGCCACAGGGTAGTTGAATCAAGCGGTTCCATAGGCGGATATTCCGCAGGTGTTGAAAAGAAGGTGCGGCTTCTTGAGATGGAATATTATTCAAAGATGAATAAGAATAAAATATAACGTCTCTTTTCTGATGAAATAAAAAAGAGGAGCAGGATATTTCCTGCTCCTCTTTTGTTAATTATAGATTGATGGGTTTAGTACATTCCGCCCATACCACCCATTCCGCCGCCCATTCCGCCCATATCAGGCATTGCCGGTGCGCCTTCTTTCTCAGGCATATCAGCCACCATAACGCTTGTGGTAAGCATAAGGGCTGCAACTGATGCCGCATTCTGGATAGCAAATCTGGTGACCTTTGTCGGGTCTATGATGCCTGCTTCCAGCATATCAGTATATTTTTCAGAATTAGCGTCAAAGCCGAAATTCTTATTCTTGTCTGCTTTAACCCTCTCAACTATTATAGAGCCCTCAAGCCCGGCATTTGCCACGATCTGCCTGATAGGTTCTTCAATAGCCCTCTTAATGATATCAAGGCCGATCTTCTCATCGCCCTCTACCTTCATCTTCTCAAGCGCAGGAAGCGCCCTCAGGAGAGCTGTTCCGCCGCCCGGGACTATGCCTTCTGCAACCGCTGCCCTCGTAGCATGAAGCGCATCCTCTACGCGTGCCTTCTTCTCCTTCATCTCGGTCTCTGTTGCGGCGCCTATGTTGATCACTGCAACTCCGCCGACTATCTTTGCGAGGCGCTCCTGAAGCTTCTCTTTGTCATAGTCAGATGTTGTCTCTTCTATCTGAGCCTTTATCTGGCTTGCGCGGCCCTTTATCGCTTTTACATCGCCGCCGCCTTCAACAATGGTGGTGTTCTCTTTGTCAATGGTGATCTTCTTTGCCTTGCCGAGGTCTGATAACTGGACCTTCTCAAGCTTCATGCCGAGGTCTTCAGTGATCATCTTTCCGCCGGTAAGAATCGCGAGATCCTCAAGCATCGCCTTTCTCCTGTCGCCGAAACCGGGAGCTTTTACTGCTGATACATGAAGTGTTCCTCTGAGTTTATTCACAACAAGTGTGGCAAGCGCTTCGCCTTCGACATCTTCTGCGATAATGAGAAGCGGCTGTCCCAGTTTGGCTGTCTGCTCTAAGATAGGGAGCAGGTCTTTCATTGCGCTTATCTTCTTTTCATGGATAAGGATCAGGGCGTTTTCAAGAACGCACTCCATCCTCTCTGCATCGGTCACAAAATAAGGAGATATGTAACCCCTGTCAAACTGCATGCCTTCAACAACCTCAAGGGTTGTTGCCAGCCCCTTTGCTTCTTCTACAGTTATGACGCCGTCCTTGCCTACCTTGTCCATGGCATCGGCTATCAGGTCGCCTATCTCAGAGTCATTGTTTGCGGAGATCGTGCCTACCTGCGCTATCTCTTTTTTGTCTTTGACGGTCTTGCTGAGCTTCTGGAGTTCCTGCACAACCACGGCAACGGCATTTTCAATGCCCTTTTTTACTTCCATCGGATTTGCGCCTGATACCATATGCTTCATGCCTTCTTTGAATATTGAATAGGCGAGCACGGTAGCGGTTGTTGTGCCGTCACCTGCGACATCGGATGTCTTGCTGGCAACTTCTCTGACAAGCTGGGCGCCCATATTCTCAAATGGGTTTTTCAGCTCGATCTCTTTAGCGACTGTTACGCCGTCCTTTGTGATCGTCGGCGCGCCGAACTTCCTGTCAAGAATCGCGTTTCTTCCTTTTGGTCCAAGTGTTGCCTTAACAGCATCACTCAATATGGTTATACCATTGAGTAACGATCTTCTTGCTTCTTCATTAAATATTAACTGCTTAGCCATTTATTCCTCCTGATATCATAATTAAGTTGTTTTTGTGCGGGATTATCCTAAGATGCCCAGTACGTCATCTTCTCTGATAATAAGGTATTCAACGTCGTCCATGCTGATCTTTGAACCTGAGTATTTATCAAAAAGAACAACATCGCCCTTCTTGACCTCTATCTTCTGCAGCTTGCCGTCATCTGTGACCCTGCCCGGGCCTACAGCTATGACTTCACCCTTCTGGGGTTTCTCTTTAGCTGAATCAGGTATGTAAAGGCCTCCTGCACTTCTTGTCGGTTCTTCAGAATACTTAACTAATATCCTGTCTTTAAGCGGTTTGAACTTCATGTCTGTTTCTCCTTTCTTTTAGTTAAAAAAGTTATACAACTATTTTTTTGTGTTTTCAATACCGTTGGCGGGTATTGCTGGCACTCTTTATAATTGAGTGCCAAAAGACAAGTAAGATATTAGCAAAATCAATGGAATATTACAAGGCAAGATACTTTTATACAACGATGCCTAAAGAGAATATCTTTTGCTTCGGTTAACTTTAGGCAAGAGCATTATCAGAGCCAAGCCGGCAAGAAATCCACCGATATGGGCAAACCATGCGACCCCGCCTTCGCCTGCAACCCCCTTGCTGACCAGCCCGTTTAACAGCTGAATTACTATCCAGAAGCCGATCACAAAGTAGGCGGGAAGCCTTATGACCTGTATGAAGAAACCAAGGAATATCAATGTATAGACCTTTGCCCGGGGGAACATTAGAATGTACGCCCCGAGTACTCCTGAGACTGCGCCGCTGGCCCCGATCATCGGCATGAGAGACGAGGGCGCGGTAAAAGCGTGGGCATATGCAGCAGCGATGCCGCACATGAGATAAAATATCAAAAACCAGAAATGGCCGAGGGTATCTTCTATATTATTCCCGAATATCCACAGGTAGAGCATGTTGCTTCCAAGGTGGAGGAAGCCGCCATGCATGAACATTGAGGTGAAGACTGTGAGCGACGGGTGGATGGGCTGCAATTTATCAAATGAGAGAAGGTATGAAGGGATCGCTCCATAGGAATACACGATGTTCTTGTACTCTTCAGGGTTCGACATATGGGTAATTGTATAGAAGAATATGTAGATATTCGCAACGATCAACATTATCGTTACAAAAGGGAAGGTGCTGGTAGGGTTGTCGTCTTTATACGGTATCATCTTTTGATAGCAGGCTTCTTCATCTCATCTGATTCAACTTCTATCCCTGCCGCTATAAGCGCAGCCGCAGTCACACCTATGCCCTTTGCCTTTTTTCCGTTTCTTTTAATATATGTGCTGCCGCATGACGGGCTTCCGTCTTTAAGGATGGCCTTTTCTATTTTCAGCATATGAGCGATCTTAAGCACCTCATTGGCCCCTCTAAGGAAATTATGTGTGTAATCCTTGCCTGATTCCTTTCCAATCACCCTTGAATCATTATTTAAAAGCGCGTCACCGTCTCCTCCGATAAGCTCAACAGGTTCTCTCGGAGTCGGCAGTCCCCCAAGCTGTTCAGGACATATGGGAATAGCCTTGCCTTCGGCGACAAGGTCTCTGAAACGTTTTTCCCCGCAGTTAGTGCCGTCGTATCTTGTGTTTATGCCCACAAGGCATGCGCTTATTAAGATCATTTTTTATTCTATCAAAGGGCTGAATTTATTGCTGAAATGGTTTTCTTGTAACTCGTAACTGTTACGGTATTAATGTTATAATAAATCAGGAAATGTCAGAGGGGGCGACAGGCTTCGACGGGGGTTATGAAGTCGGGGTTGCATGCCGTGTGCCATCACGTTAAAAGGCAAACAAACACAAACGCCAACACTGAATTGGCTCTTGCCGCTTAAATAAGCGGTGACGTTTCTCCGGTAAGTGCCTGCGGGCCGGAAGAGACGCCGATAGCGGGCTGGCCTGAGGTGTTTTTCTCTTGTGCTTTGGGCGAGACAAAAAGAGATAGGTGACAGAGCAGCCTTCCTGCCGGCGATTCTGAAACTGAAGATCCAAATGGCAGGATAAGCATGTAGATGCTGCGATGTAGTGCTTTCGGACCCGGGTTCGATTCCCGGCGCCTCCACCATAAGATATTTTCTAGTTTTGACAGAGACATTGCCGCCCGGCAATGTCTCTTAATTTACAATCAACCTTCCGGCTTGTTAAAAATTAATATAGTTGCGAATAACCTCGGTTTTGTTTTTATGCGGTGTGATATAATTACCGGGAAACTTTTAAAAAGGAAGAGAATTTAATGAAACACAGCAAGAAGAAACGCCCTCATTTTAAATGCCATTCATTGCTTAATCCGAAGCCTCTGAGGCCGGGGATGACAACAGATCAGGTTATTGAGAGCTCAATGTTCTCGTTCAATGCCGGATCGTTCAGAAAGGCATGTGAGCTTTTTGCGGGACATATAGTAAAGAAGAATGTAAGGATCGGCGTTTCTCTTGCAGGCGCACTTGTGCCCGCCGGGATCGGACGGAGCTGTCTTATCCCCATGATGAAGGCAGGGATGATCGACTGGATGGTATCCACCGGAGCAAACCTGTATCATGACATTCATCTGTCACTCGGCTATGAATTCTGTAGAGGGCATGCGGTTGCTGATGATGCCCAGCTCAGGGATGACGGGATCATCAGGATCTATGATATCTTTCTTGACTATGACGCGCTTTTGGACACTGATAATTTTGTGCGCGAGACATTGCGCCGTGAATTTTCAGGCCTTGCTTCATCCTGCTCAAGCGCTGAGATACATGCGGTTCTCGGAAGGGAAATAGCGAAATTAAGGCCATCCATGAAGGATCAGAGCGTTCTTGCTGTTGCATATGAATGCGGCATTCCTATTCATACCTCATCACCTGCGGATTCAAGCATAGGCATGAACGTTGCGGCCTTGATGCTTGAAGATAAAGCAATCAATATCGACACGCATCTGGATATCAATGAAGTGACAAGCTATGTATATGACATAAAGCAGAAGGGCGGCAAGAGCGCGGTGCTCCTTCTTGGCGGCGGCAGCCCCAAGAACTTTGTATTGCAGACCGAGCCGCATATACAGGAAGTCCTCGGATTAGAGGAGGCAGGCCATGACTTCTTTATCCAGTTTACCGATGCCCGTCCTGACACAGGCGGCCTGAGCGGCGCCACGCCTTCTGAGGCTGTTTCATGGGGCAAGATAGACCCGAGCGCGCTCTCCAAAACCATAGTCTCATACGGTGACTGCAGCTTCATGCTGCCTTTGTTTGTCAGCTATATATTGAATAGATCCAAAACCCGCCCAAATTCAGGACTTCTTAATAAGCGAGAGAAGCTCGTCCGGAAGTTAAAGGATGACTACATGACAAAGGGCAGTTATAAGAAGTAACAAAAGAAGAACTCTTTTTTTAATCTTTAAATAGTTCTGCTGCTGCCAGAAGACAGGCCCTGATAATTAATTCTTCCGGTATGGTTTCAAACGTATCCTTGTTGATCGTTATCGTTCTGCATTCAGAGTCGCCGCAGGCATCGCAGCATTGGCTTTGGCCCACAGCAGCCCCGATCCATTCTTCCAGCGGCCTTCCGCTGATCCAGATCCGGTTCGATTGAAGAGGGTCTTTTTTAAATGCCTTAAGGCTTATTTCTTTTGATTCCAATTCTGCTCTTATGCCAAGTTCTGCCAGCGCGTTTTGAACTTTCTTAAATGCGGCTTCAACAGTGCCACCGGTATCCCTGCATCTGTTGCAGGTTTCTCCAGCCTCATCTATGAGCCTTTGCCATTGAATCGTTAATGTTTTCATTTTAGTTTTCAGCTAACAATTAATACAGCCGTCCGTATTTGCTGGAATAAGAAAATTATATTAGTTTGCTATGAATGTTACAAGCACAAAATTCCCATCTCTCACACACTCGTCCTATGCACGCCAGCAGGACGCCATGCGGGCGAGATCACGGCAGGGCGGGAGCGGTGGGACATGTAT
Source organism: Thermodesulfovibrionia bacterium (assembly GCA_030646035.1). Classification (NCBI taxonomy): domain Bacteria; kingdom Pseudomonadati; phylum Nitrospirota; class Thermodesulfovibrionia; species Thermodesulfovibrionia bacterium. The sequence goes on from JAUSMY010000061.1 coordinate 80,845, forward strand.
GTTGCCCATGAGACTGTGGAGTCGCCGTGTCTGTCATTGATGCTGTCTGCTGTCTTAAGCAGGTTCTCCTTCTTTACATGGTCTCCAAGCAGGTTAAGCTGCGCCGGGTCCTCTGAGCCTTTGATACCTGAAAGAGTTACTCCGAGGAGGCGTATCGCATCTCTGAGGTCGATTCCTCTTATTATCTCCATGGCGGTGTTATGAATATCGTGGGTGTCATTTACGCATCTGTTTATCTTAAGCTGTTTTGTGAATGTCTTGAAGTTCTTGTACCTTATAGTCACTGTCACAACATCCCCTGTCAGCTTGTACCTTCTTGCGCGCCTGCCGACCATCTCTGAGAGCTTCAGCATATAAGCCTCTATATCTTTCTCATGCCATATATCATTCGGCAGGGTCATGCTGTGGCCTACAGACTTTGCCGTCTCATCATTATTGACTACAGCCGAAGTGTCGATGCCCATACCCATAAGCTTCATCCTCTCGCCGATTATACCGAAGTGGTCTCTCAGCATGCTTACCGGAGCTCTGCCGAGTTGGCCGCATGTCTTTATGCCGAGTGCGTCGAGTTTTTGCGCAAGCTTTTTGCCTATGCCCCAGAGTGTATCCACCGGAAGTTCTTCAAGTATGCCCGCGATCTCTTCCTGCTTCACCAATCTGAGCCCGTCTGGTTTTGAGATATCGCTTGCAAGCTTTGCCATGAGTTTATTCGGCCCTATTCCTATTGTTGCGTTAAGTCCGAACCTCTCCTTTATCTCTCTCTTTATCATCTTTCCTATCTCAATTGGACTGCCGAAAAGTTCCAGAGAGTCTGTTATGTCCAGGAATGCCTCGTCAATGGAGTAGACCTCGACCTCTGAGGTATATTGTGAGTAGATCTCCGTCAGCCTCCGGCATGTATCTGTATATTTGCTGTTGTTGCCGACTACAAGTATCAGCTGCGGGCAGAGCTGCTTTGCCTCCCACATATTCATGCCTGTCTTTACCCCGAACTCCCTTGCCTCATATGACGCGGTAGTCACCACAGTCCTTTTTCCTGAACCGATAACAGCTATCGGCTTTCCGCGCAGGCTGGGGTTGCTCTGCTGTTCAACAGATGCGAAGTATGAATCCATGTCTATAAGCATTATCGTTCTCATATCTCTGTCTCCACTCCTTCAAGTATCCAGTTTATTGAGTCGGTATTAAAGCTCAGCTCGTACAGCGTATTGCCGTCTGTTACTGAGAAATGCAAGAGCCTGCTCCTGCCTATTGATGTTGTCCATTCATATGTGACATCTTTGACCTGTATCTGCCTGTTTGACCATTTGAATCTGAGCGGTTTCAACTTTGAATCCCCCAAGAACGCCGCTATGACCCGTATCTGCTCTCCTATCCGGTGCATTAAAGGCTCCTCATTATCCCCTTGACCTTGCCTAAGATCCTCACATCTTCCGCAGAAAAGACCATAGGCTCCATGTCTTTATTCTCAGGCACAAGCCTGACTATGCTCTTTGCAAGAAAGAACCTCTTTACTGTTGCTTCATCCCCGATGAGCGCCACAACGATATCGCCGTTTTTCGGTTCCAACTCAGGCGCTATCAATGCAATATCGCCCTCTAATATCCCGGCATCTATCATACTGTCGCCCTTTATCCTGAGCGCAAAGCCACCTTCAACCTTGAATAGGTTCTTATCGATATTTACGTAGTCCTCTATGTGTTCCACCGCCAGTATCGGCGCGCCTGCCCTGACGGTTCCAAGGAGCGGTATCTTGCTGTCTTCGCTAGCTTTGAATCCTGAGATCTCAAGCGACCGCTGTTTGGAAGGCGATTTTTTGAGCAGGCCTTTCTTTACAAGGGCGTTTATATGGAGCTGCGCAGAGAGGGGGCTTGCAAAGCCGAAGCTGCCTGCCACCTCCCGCACAGTTGGGGGGAACCCGTTGTCAATAATATGTTTTTTGATGAAATCAAATACCGCAAGCTGTTTCACGGTCGGCTGTCTAAGTTTCTGCGCCATGAAACTACTATACAAACGTATAGTAGTTTTGTCAAGGGGGATATTTTAAATATATTTTGACTTATATATAATTGAGGCTAACTCTGCTTAAGAAAGGAGACCAAAAATGTCATTATTCAAAAAGGCCTTAATGCTTATGCTTGCTGTGTCATTAACAGCCGGTGTTTTCGGGTGTAAAAAAGAAGGAGCAGGAGAGCGTGCCGGAAAGGCTGTAGATAAAGCGCTTGATGATGCTAAGAAGAAGCTGGATGATGTAACTAAGTAGCTCTAAGCGGCAAAGGAAAAGGAAATCTGAAAAGGCCCGGCTAAACGCCGGGCCTTTTTGTATCAAGTGTTTTGAATAAATAAGTGCCGCTGTCCGGCTATTATACCCCTTCACGCAATTTGGACTTCCTGTGCTATAATTAACGAATTTATTTTTTATATAATAGATCAAATGACAAACTACTATCACAAATTTCATATCCCGGTCATGGGTACCGGACATTCAATTGACACTCCGATACGTGTGGCGCATCTTGGGATACAATCTGTTATATCTCTTGTTGACGATATCCTTTTTGAGCCGGTACGCAAATATTACTGCGAGAAGTTCGGCCTGCCCTACACTGAAATAACTGTAAAAGAAGAAGACGGAAGGGCAAAGAGGACCACGGCTTATCTTAATCTTGTCGACAAGATAGTCAGGATCAAATTTGATGCGATAAGGAAGGAGCCGTTTGCTCCGGGAAGCGAGAAGTGCAAGTATTTTGAACTCCTCCCTGATTACAGCCCTTTGAAACAGGATTATGAAAGGGCTATGGCTATGAAGCCTGGCGCTGAAAGGGAAGCGCTTGAAAAAGAACTTGCCGCCAGGATGGTTCCCGGTTCCATTGATGTAAACATAATGGTCAAGCTCGACAATCTAAACTATGACAGCAAGGGCGATCTGCTTCCTGAAGAGTACAGCGACTCCAAGGCAGCCTTGAGGGGCTATGCCAACAGCACTTTGAGTTCCGGCATAGAGCTTTCAGCAGGCATGAACCAGCGGCTCTTTCATTACATGACAGAATTCCGTGACTTTTACAGAGATGAAAAAGGCGGGATAAAGAAGAGGATAATACTCAAGGTGAGCGACTTCCGTTCCTCTATCATTCAGGGCAAGTTTCTCGCCAAGAAAGGCCTTGAGGTTTACGAGTTCCGCATTGAGTCGGGCCTCAACTGCGGCGGGCATGTATTCCCGACAAACGGCGTTCTTCTTCCAAGTATTCTGCAGGAGTTCAAGGAAAACCGGGAGACGCTGACAAAAGACTTTCATCTGCCGATACAGAAATACTACGAAAAGATGGGGTGGCATTACCCTGAGTCTGCATTAAGCGCGCAGCCTCTGATAACAGTACAGGGCGGCATAGGCACATACGCTGAAACGCGCAGGCTGACGGAAGACTTCGGTATGGACATGACAGGATGGGGAACGCCTTTTCTGCTGGTTCCTGAAACAACCTGCATTGATGATACAACACTTGAACTGCTGCGGCGCTCCGGTGAAAAGGATCTGTATATAAGTGATTCATCCCCAATTGGGGTGCAGTTCAGCAATATTCACGGGACAGGAGCGGAGATATGGACCAGGCAGAGGGTTCTGGACGGAAGAGCCGGCTCTCCCTGCGGCAAGGGGTTTCTGAAGTTCAATACTGAATTCACTGAAAAGCCCATATGCCTTTCATCGAGGCAGTACGAAAAGCTGAAGCTTGAGGAGATCGCCGGGCTTGAGATAACGGATGAAGAAAAAAATAAGATGATCGAAAATGTTGTTAACAAAGAATGCATCTGCGACCAGCTTGGGAACGGCTGCCTCATCGCCCTTGGACTTGTCGATGAGAAGGACGCCCCCCAGTGCATCTGTCCCGGGCCCAACATAGCCTGGTTTAATAAGATATATACTCTTAAAGAGATGGTAGATCATATTTACGGAAGGGGGTCTTCGCTTGTATCTTCGGATCGTCCGCACATGTTTGCCAAGGAGATAGAGCTGTATGTTGACCAATTCGAGAAGAGGGTATCCAACTGCGGTTACACGCCGAAGGAGATCAAAAGCCTTCAGGAGTTTAAAGAGAATTTTGAGGCGAGCATTGACTTCTGTTCAGAGGTAGCAAAAAGAGAGCCTTACCCGGGAGAGAACCTCGAATCGATATCCAGATACATAAAAGAACAGAACACCCGCTTTAGTTCGATATATGCCGCTTTTGAGAAGAAGGCTGACAGCGCAGTAGTTAGTAAGTCATAACTAATACTTCAGGTCAAGATCAACATTCCCTTTGCAGTCGATCCCTATCAGCTTCTTGTAGTGTATCGAGTAAAGATGCTTTGCCCTGTCATGGTCGCCGTGAATCTCAACCACATTAGCGATGTAAAGCGTGTGATCTCCGGTCTCGACCTCTTTAACTATTCTGCATTCATACGCGACAGTCACGCCTGCTATGATCGGCGGCTTCACCACTTTTGCATGCACCGGCTTAAACCCTGTTTCCTGAAACTTGTCAACATCCTTCCCGCTCTTTGTCCCGCAGAACCAGGCGTCCTTTGCCTGATCTTCAGCAGGGAAGCAGAGCACGAACTCTTTGTTAGCCTCAAGACATTTGTGTGAGTATCTATTGTGCCCTACTGAAATAGCTATCATCAGCGGATCCCATGATGTAAAGGTCCACCACGAAAGCCCTATGATATTCGGCCTCTCCCTCTCATCAAGCGTTACCGCAAGAACGTAAGGAAAAGGTGATGCCAGTTCAAAAGCTTCATGCCTGTCGATATCTTTCATCATAATAATACTTTACTATCCGGAGGATGTTCTTGACAAGGAGGAGGTAGGTGATTACACACCATTTGTCTATTTCTGTAATTTCGAAAAGCAACTGTTTATATCCAGGCTATTTATCGCCTTATTAAAAGCTTCGTTTATAGCCTTTTCTCCTGAACCAAATCCATAAAGGTTAAAGGCACTCGCCTTCTCATATATACTGCTTTCGCAAATAACCTCTCCATTCTTCTTAACTTTTGCTAAATATCCCACTTCTCCAGACCATTTTCCAAAATTGAAATCAAGCTTGAATTGTCTGACAAGTATATCAATGATTATCGCATTCTCTTTGTCATCGGTAATAGTGATACCATTCTTTGACAGCCTTTCTTCTGTGGCTGTTTTAAAAATTCGTACTGGATCTTCTTGATCTTTAATGGTTGGTTTGTTAAGTCCAGTAACATCAGTTGCAGCATACAGAACACCAAAGGCAATATATCCAATAATCCGGTTGCCCACAGCTGGTTTAGCTCCGTCCCCGATAATCTCTTTGTCAAGTCTTTCATCGCTTGATATGACAGATACTTTCGCATTAGGATCAACAAACTGCTCTTTGTTAACGGTGTAATTTACAGATATTCCTTCAGTCGTAGCTTTGTATTGTTTAGAAAGTCCCGCACAACCCGATAAAAAGGTAACAAATACTAATGACTGCAAGAAGACAGTAAGGCACATACATAAACTTCTCATTTTTGTACCCTCCCCAAAATAGATTTTATTCATTGTGAAAAATAATAGGCTTGTTTGTTGATGAGTCCATTATAGCGATTAAGTATGAATCCTTCAAGCCAATTTAGAAATGTCCGGTTTTAAGCTACCATACACTTCCCCTCGATATTTTGAGTGCGAAAGAGTGGTTTATCGTGTTAGAATAAAACAGGTAAAAGAGTAAATTATCAGACAGATAAATGGAGGAATGGTTATGTCAAAGATAATGACAAAAGAAGAAGCCCATAAACTTATTGAAAAGATGCCAGAAGGCGCTACATGGGACGATTTTATTCATGAGGTTTACGTGCGCGAAACTATAGAAAAAGGATTGGAAGACAGCAAAGCCGGCCGGACAAAAGATGTGAATGAAATTCGTTCAAAATATAGTCTCCCAAAATGAAGGTTCACTGGACGGATAATGCAGAAGGGCATCTTGATGCTATTCACGATTATATAGCCAGAAACTCTCTGGAGTACGCAAAAATAGTTGTAGATAAATTAACCCGCCGATCCCAACAAATCAGTCTATTTCCTCTTTCCGGCCGTGTTGTTCCAGAATTTGATATTGAGCAACTCCGTGAAGTCATAGAAGAATCCTACAGGATTATTTATTACATAAAACCTGATCAAATAGATGTTCTTGCTGTAATTCATGGCGCTATGAATAGCATGAAAGATATAGAAAAATAAACCAAGATTTTTAACAATTCTATGCTTGACTACAATCAGGCTTTAGTTTTATCCTTATTTTCATGAAAAAGCTCTGGGCAGGAAGATTTAAAGAAGATACTGAAGAGGTAGTGGAGCAGTTCACATCCTCGCTGCATTTTGACGTCCGTTTGTGGAGATATGACATTGAAGGGAGCATCGCTCATGTGAAGATGCTCGGCAAGCAGAAGATACTCAGCGCTAAAGATGCCGCAACCATCCTCAAAGGGCTTAACGGTGTAAGAGAAGATATAGAGAGCGGCAGGCTGAAGTTCAAGAGCACTTTTGAAGATGTGCATATGAACATCGAGGACGCGCTTACCAGAAAGGTCGGGCCGGTCGGTGGCAAGCTTCATACGGCAAGAAGCCGCAATGACCAGGTCGCGCTTGACCTTAGGCTCTTTCTTAGAGATGAGATAAAAGAGATAATCAATCTGGTAAAAGGCCTTCAGAAAGCGATAGTATCTGTTGCAGGGAAACATATCAAAACCCTGATGCCGGGATATACACACCTGCAGAAGGCCCAGCCTGTACTGCTTTCGCACCACCTTCTTGCTTATTACGAGATGCTTGAGCGTGACAGGACGAGGCTTGAGGATTGTTATGAAAGGGTCAATGTGCTTCCTCTCGGCTCGGCTGCACTTGCAGGCACAACACTTCCGATAGACAGACAATATGTCGCGCGGCTTTTGAAATTCCCAAAGATATCTGAGAATAGCATGGATGCCGTATCAGACAGGGATTTTGTGATTGAATTTATCTCTGCCGCAAGCATTATCATGGTGCATCTCTCAAGGTTTGCAGAAGAGATAGTGCTGTGGAATACGGATGAATTCTCTTTTGTCACTCTGCCCGACGCATTTTCAACAGGCTCAAGCATAATGCCGCAGAAGAAGAACCCTGACATCCTTGAGCTTATCAGGGGCAGAAGCGGCAGGGTCTTTGGCGATCTTATGGCAATACTTACGGTTATGAAAGGGCTGCCTCTTGCCTACAACAGGGACATGCAGGAGGATAAAGAGCCTCTCTTTGATACAGTTGATACGGCGAAGTCCTGCCTTAATATACTTGCCGTGCTGCTGCCCAGGATCATATTCAACAAGAAGGCAATGGAGAAGGGAACTGAGGGCGGCTATCTGACAGCAACTGACATTGCCGAGTATCTGGTTAAAAAAGGCATGCCGTTCAGAGAGGCTCACGGTGTTACAGGCAGGATAGTAAGGCATTGTGTAGAGCACGGTAAAAAGATAGATGAACTGGAGCTTGCGGAACTGAAAGATTTTTCAAAACTGATCGGCAATGATATTTTCAGCTATATAACTGTGGCTTCATCTGTAGCTAATAAAACATCTTACGGCGGCACATCAGGCAAAAATGTCTCTGCGTGCCTCAGGAATATAAAAGGGAGAAAGAAGAAGTGAAGCATCGTCTGTTCGCACTGTTTATTGCACTCATAATGTTTAGCGTTACTTCTGCCTGCGGCAGGAAGGGCGATCCTGTTCCAATAATACCATCTGATAAGTCAGCCGCTTTTAGCGATCATAAAGAAAGTGAGGGAACCAAATGAGAGAGAAGATATTAAAGGCGTTTGAAGATAGCGCGTCTGTAAAGAGGGAGTTCATAAAAGCTAATATCGATGCTGTTATTGAAGTATCGAACCTTATTGCCGAGGCTTTTAACAGCGGGAGCAAGCTCATGGTTTTCGGCAATGGCGGCAGCTCTACGGATGCTGCTCATATTGCAGCGGAGTTTGTTGGAAGGTTTAAGATGGAAAGGCCCGCACTGCCTGCGATAGACCTGAATACCAATATGGCTGTTGTCACAGCGATCGCCAATGATTACGATTTTTCAGAGATCTTCGTCCGCCAGATTAAAGCGCATGCCCAGGATGGGGATGTTGCGATAGGAATAAGCACCAGCGGCAATTCCCAAAATGTGATCAAGGCGATTGAAGAAGCAAAAAAGAGAAAAATAAGGACTATAGTCTTTACAGGCGCAAAAGGCGGCAAGCTTGCCGCGATAGCGGATCATGTATTTGCTGTTCCCTCTTCTGATACGCCCAGGATCCAGGAAACCCACATTACTCTCGGCCATGTCCTTTGCCAGATGGTTGAAGAGATCCTTTTTGAATCTCATAGAAACAGATAGAGCCGTCCCAAATTGAAATCATAAGCGCAAACTATTAATATATGTCCATGGGTCTTTCTGTAGTCATTCTGGCGGCAGGTCTTGGAAAGAGGATGAAATCTCTTAAGCCGAAGGTCCTTCATGAGATTCTCGGAAGGCCGATGCTCCGGCATGTCATAGATGCTGTAATGCCACTCAAGCCCGCAAAAATAGTAGTGGTTGTCGGCAATGGTGCTGATAATGTTGTGGGACGGATGAATGACAGAGGGTTGTCTTTTGTCATACAGAAGAAGCTCCTCGGCACAGGAAACGCGCTTGACATAGCTAAAAAAGCTTTAAATGGCAGTAGCGCTATACTCGTTCTTAACGGGGATTGCCCCCTTATCACAACAAAAACTCTGCGGGGTTTTCTTGTAAATCACAGGCGCAGCGGCAATAGTCTCTCTTACCTCTCTTTCTTTAATGAAGCTGTCTCAGGCTACGGCAGGACCGTTCGGGGCGATGACAACATGATCATCGGCATTGTTGAAGATAATCATGCGTCAAGCCATGAGAAGGCAGAATGTAAGGAATTGAACGGCGGCGTTTATGCGATGAAACCTGAGGTTCTTAACTTCATCGGAAGGATAAAAAAGAATGCTTCTTCAGGAGAGTACTATCTGACTGACCTTGTAAATATCCTGTCAAAAGAGGGAAAGAAGGTTGACACATACATCTGCCCGGAGGAAGAGATACTCGGCGTCAACAGCAGGGCAGACCTCTATAATGTTTCACGAATTTTTCAGGACAGGGTAATATCAGAACTGCTGAAAAAAGGCGTCACATTTATTGACCCTCACAGGTCGGTCGTTCATCCTGGGGTATCCATAGGAAAGGATTCGATCATTTACCCGAACACCTATATCGAAGGCAAGACATCCATCGGCAGCAACTGCGTTATCTATCCCGGCGCAAGGATCGTGGACAGTTTCATAGAAGAGGATGTGGTCATTAAGGACAATTCCCTGATCGAGGAGAGCAGGATAAAGACGGGCGCTTCAATAGGGCCGTTAGCGCATATCAGGCCCCAGAGCATCATAGGCAGGAACGCCAAGGTCGGGAATTTTGTAGAAATTAAAAAGACATCACTCGGAGACGGGACAAAGGCATCCCATCTGAGTTATCTCGGAGACGCGGTGATCGGCAACGATGTCAATATCGGCGCAGGCACGATTACATGCAACTATGACGGCAAGAAGAAGCATAAGACCGTTATCGGGAACGGGGTATTTATAGGCAGCGATACTCAGATAGTCGCTCCTGTTACCATAGGCAAAGGGGCATATGTGGCAGCAGGTGCCACTGTTACCAAAGATGTTCCCGCAGGCGCGCTTGCAATAAGCAGGGCAGAACAGAAAAATATCGCTGACTGGGAAAACAGAAGCAGGTTAAAAACTAAAGGCAGAAGGTCGAAATAACTTAATATGTGCGGAATAGTCGGATACATAGGCAAGAGGAATGCGATACCTGTAATTGTGGATTCCCTGAAGAAGCTTGAGTACAGGGGATATGATTCAGCCGGAGTCGCTTTTCTTAAGGACGATAAGATAGAAGTGCAGCGCTGCGAAGGCAAGATAAAGAAGCTGGAGCAATGCATCAGCGGCAAAAAATTCAGCAGCCCCATCGGGATAGGTCATACAAGGTGGGCGACGCATGGCAAGCCGTCAGAGAGCAATGCGCATCCTCACAGGTCAGGCGGCATAGTCGTAGTGCATAACGGCATCATTGAGAACTATTATGAACTCAGAGAGAAATTAAAGAAGCAGGGGCATGTCTTCACGTCTGAGACAGACACTGAGGTGATCTGCCATCTTATAAACAGTTATTCAAAAAAAGGGCTTGATATTGAAAGAGCGACGAGAGAGGCGCTGGAGCATGTCCATGGAGCGTACGCGCTCGGCATAATAAGCGAGGCTGAACCGGACAGGATAATCGCCGTGAAAAAAGACAGCCCCCTTGTGCTCGGCCTTGGCAATGATGAATTCTTTTTAGCATCCGACATGCCCGCTTTCCTAAAATACACGCGCGACGTCATCATTCTGGAAAATGATGAAATGGCGGTGATCACGCGTAAAGGCATCTCCATCTCAGGTGTCTGCGATAAATCTTTTAAAAAGAGGATAACAAAGATCACATGGAGCCCTGCCATGGCTGAGAAGGGCGGGTACAAACATTTCATGTTAAAAGAGATATATGAACAGCCGCAGGCGATTGCTGACACATTGAGGGGCAGGTTCTCTATTGAGAAGGGAGAGGTGAACCTTGCGGAGTTCTCGCTGAACGTAAATGAGATAAACAAATTGAACAAGGTCTTTCTCGTGGCATGCGGCACTTCGTGGCACGCCGCGCTTGTGGGGAAATACATGATCGAGGACCTGGCAAAAACACCATGCGAGGTGGATATCGCATCTGAGTTCCGGTACAGAGATCCTATCCTGCCTTCAAACAGCCTTGTCATAGTTATTACCCAGTCAGGTGAGACGGCAGATACCCTTGCTGCGCAGCGGGAGGCAAAAAAGCGGGGCGCAAAGGTCCTGAGCATATGCAATGTGATAGGCAGCACATCTTCACGAGAGGCGGACGGCGTCTTTTATACGCATTCAGGCCCTGAGATAGGCGTTGCCTCGACAAAGGCATTCACAACGCAGCTTACGGCGCTCTATTTATTTGCAATAGCTCTGGCAAAATCCAAGAAGAGCATTGATACTAAAAAAGCAAAATCACTGCTGAAGGATATACTTCTGCTTCCTGAACAGGTTGAAAAGGCGCTTGAATTGAGCGCTTCTGTCCTGAAGATCGCCAGAAAGTTTTACAGCGCAAGGGACTTCCTTTATCTTGGCAGGGGAATAAATTATCCGATAGCGCTTGAAGGCGCCCTGAAATTAAAGGAGATATCATATATCCATGCCGAGGGTTATCCTGCCGGCGAGATGAAGCACGGGCCGATAGCGCTCATTGATAAGGATATGCCGGTCCTTGCGTTGATTCCTGAGCGCAATGAAAGGGTATATGAGAAGATCCTCTCAAATATCGAAGAAGTAAAGAGCAGAAGCGGCAAGGTCATTGCAGTTGCGATAGAGGGAGATACAAAGGTCTTATACAACGCATCCCATGTTCTATTTGTCCCGGAGACAAACCGTTACCTCGCTCCGATACTCTTTTCCGTACCCATGCAGCTGCTTGCCTATCACACCGCTGTTCTGAAGAAATGTAATGTGGATCAGCCGAGGAATCTGGCAAAAAGCGTTACTGTTGAGTGATTAGCCTTTCTCTTTACAATTTTCTATCCTGAATCTGATATAATAAGGTACTAAAAGAAAAAAACAGGCTATTCCTCTAATTCTCCTTTTTTAATATCAGATGACATATATCGTGTACAAGCAAGAGGTAGAAAATGGCTAAACATGTTTTACTGGAGGATCTTAATCCTCAGCAGCAGCAGGCTGTCTCTCATAAAAGCGGGCCCATGCTCGTGCTGGCCGGGGCCGGCAGCGGAAAGACAAGGGTAATTACCCGCAGATTTGCCTATCTCACCAGCGTTCATAAGGTTTCCCCGTCATCCATTCTTGCCATGACCTTTACTAACAAGGCTGCCAATGAGATGAAGGAGAGGATCGAGGCGCTCACGGGAAAGAGCGCGAAGGGCCTGTGGATAGGAACCTTTCATTCACTTTCCAGCAGGATCCTGAGAAAGGAGATCGACAAGCTGGGATACGGCAGGGACTTCTGCATATATGATGACGGCGATACGTGCAGCCTCATCAGGACCATCCTGAAAGAGTACAAGATGCATGAGGCCCTGTATAAGGGCATCGCTTCGAGGATATCTTCGCTCAAGGCTGCGCTTGTAACTTCTGAAGCCCTTCTTGCCAATGAGGACAGTTTTGGTTTTGATGAAAAACTTGCCAAGGTCTATGTCAGGTATCAGGATGACCTTAAAAAGAATAATGCCCTGGACTTTGATGATCTTATCATGTGCGCTGTGAAGCTCTTTGAAAAGCATCCTGAAGTGCTTAAGAAGTATCAGGAAGAATTTGAGCATATGATGATAGATGAGTTTCAGGACACGAACATTTCTCAATACAGGTTTGCCAGGCTTCTGGCTTCAAAACATAAGAATATCTGCGTTGTCGGCGACGATGACCAGAGCATATACAAGTTCAGGGGTGCTGAGGTCGGGAATATTCTCGACTTTGAAAAGGACTTCTTAAAGGCCAAGGTGATAAGGCTGGAGCAGAATTACAGGTCGACACAGAACATACTTGACGCAGCGGGCAGCCTCATAGCGCAGAACGACCTGAGAAAAGCGAAAAAACTCTGGACAGACAGGGGCAAGGGAGAGAAGATATCCTACTGCATCGCCAACAATGAACAGGAAGAGGCAGGTTATATCGCACAGACCGTAAAAGAGCTATACCTGAAGGGCAGCTACACATACAGTGATATCACGGTTCTTTACAGGCTGAACCAGCAGGCAAGGGTGCTTGAGGATGCAATGAGAAGCAACGGAATTCCTCATCAGGTGGTCGGCTCCATCAGTTTTTATAAGAGGAAAGAGGTCAAGGATATTATCTCCTATCTCAAAGTTATCAATAACCCGCATGATTCGATAAGCCTGAAGCGTATCATTAACTCTCCGCCGAGGGGCATCGGCAAGACAACGCTTACAAGGCTGAACAATGAAGCAATAAAGAAGGAGAAGAGCCTTTACGGGATCATGAAGCATGTCTCCAAGGGCAACGGATACTCTTCTGCATTCAAGGATAAGGTAAAGGGTTTCATATCTGTAATTGACGGTCTGATCGACAATAAAGAGATGGAGCTCTCCAAGCTTATTTTTCTTGTATTTGAAAAGACCGATTATCTGGAGTTTGCCGGAGAGGATAAGGCCAAAAACCTTATGGATATCGTGGGCTCTGCCGAGGGAAGCAGCCTGGAGGAGTTTTTAGATAGCGCATCTCTCTTCAGCGCGCAGGACGAGGCACGGAATAAAGACTCTGTATCTTTAATGACGATACATACTGTTAAAGGGCTTGAATCGCCTGTTGTATTTATTGCCGGAGTTGAGGACGGGCTTATGCCGCACTTTTACTCTATTAAGAAAGATGATGAGATACAGGAAGAGCGCAGGCTCTTTTATGTAGGCATGACAAGGGCGCGCGATATGCTCTTCCTGTCAGGCGCAAAAAGGAGAAGGCTGTATGCATCGCTTCAGGACCAGCAGCCTTCAAGGTTTCTGAGTGAGATACCTGCTGACTGCTGCTGTTATATAGAGAAGAGGCCGAGGACCGGAGCGCTCAGCAAGAGTCACAGCATACCTGTTAAGCCACGGAGCATATCTCCTTTTGTTTCCGGCGTCAGAGTGCGCCATCCAAAATTTGGCGAGGGTGTTGTCAGGGACTGTTACGGCGAGACCAATGATTTCAAGGTCATGGTCAACTTCCCTTCTGTCGGAATAAAGAGGCTCTCTCTGAAGTTCGCGAATCTGGAGAGGGTTTAGATGAATATCGAAGATGTTTCTTCTCTTGCCAGGCTGAAGCTGAAGGATGAAGAGAAAGGACTTTTTGAAGGCCAGCTGAATAAGGTGATGGGATATATTGACACGCTGAATGAGCTGGATACCGGGAAGGTAGCCCCGACATCGCATGTACTGCCTTTGAAGAATGTCTTCAGAGATGATGAGATCTCAGCTTCGCTCCCCAGAGAGAAGATATTACAGAACGCGCCTGAAAGCAGGGATGGTTTTTTCAGGGTGCCCAAGATAATAGAGTAAAATTTATCAGAACGTAAAATTTGAGAGGTTATCATGTATAGATGCATGCTCAGGGCAAAGATCCATAATGCCACCGTCACAGAGGCGAATATTAAGTATGAAGGCAGTCTGACCATTGACGAGTCGCTGCTTGCCGAGACCGGCATAATTCCATATGAGCAGGTCAAGATCAGCAACCTCAATAATGGCGAGAGGTTTGAGACCTATGTGATCCCGGGGCCGAGCGGCTCAGGTGTGATATGCCTTAACGGCCCGACCGCCAGAAAAGGCGAGGTGGGCGACCAGATAATTATCTTTTCATATGAGTATCTCAGCGATGAAGAGATAAAAGGCTTCAAACCAAAGATCATTCTGCTTGACGAAAAGAACAGGATAAAAGGATAGCTGGAAATGTCTCTTTCTGATCAAATATCATCTGACATCAAATCTGCTTTGAAAGCAAATGATAAGACAAGATTGTCGATCCTCCGAATGATAAAATCTGCCATCAGGAACAAAGAGATCGATAACGGGCATGTAGTATTAAATGATGATGAGGTCATGGCGATTCTCAACTCTTTTGTGAAAAAGGGAAAAGAATCGGTTGAACAGTTTGCGCAGGCAGGGCGTGAAGAGCTTGCCGCCAAAGAGCGTGAAGAGTTGGAGATAGTTCAGTCATATCTGCCGGAACAGCTTTCCGATGACCAAATAAAAGAGATGGCCAAAGAGGCTATCAAAGAGACAGGGGCATCAGGGGCTAAAGACTTCGGGAATGTGATGAAGGCGATGATGGTAAAGACAAAGGGAAAGGCTGACGGGAAATTAGTCAGCGCACTTGTAAAAAAACTTCTTGAGGAGGCATAGATGAAGCTTAAAAATATATACGAGGCAATAATAGACAGGGGTATGGAGGCTGACCCGCGCGGCAGGAAGGCTGTACAAAAGTCTCTCGACAAAGTTAACAAGCGTTATAAAGAAATGAAAGAGGCTGAAAAAAAATATTTTGACAAAGATGGACTGACAAACCCTTATGCCGACACCAGGATACTTTACGGCACAGGGAAAGAAGAGATAAAGACAGCACTTGTAGGCATAGATATAGGGACAGGCGAGATGCTTCTTGCCGACAGGCTTTCATCTAAAGGTGAGAAGGTTGACCTTGTCATTTCTCATCATCCCGGAGGAAGGGCATATGCCAGCCTCTATGAGGTAATGGGAATGCAGGCGGATATATTCCACAAGTTCGGCGTGCCGATCAATATCGCCGAAGGCCTTTTGGAAGGCAGGATGAAAGAGGTCGAGAGAAGGATATCTCCGGCAAACCACACACAGGCTGTAGATGCCGCGAGGCTGCTTGATATACCATTAATGTCTGCACACACACCGGCTGACAACCATGTTGTCACCTATCTTCAGAAGATGATCGACACAAAAAAACCTGAGACCGTAGGCGAAGTGCTGGACCTGCTTCTTGAGATACCGGAATACCAGGAGTCCGCAAAGATCAATGCAGGGCCCAAGCTCTTTACAGGCAACAAGAACAGGAGCGCGGGAAAGATATTTGTTGATATGACAGGCGGGACAGGCGGGCCGAAGGAGATATATGAAAAGCTTGCAGCCTCAGGCGTAGGAACGGTTGTCGGAATGCATATAGGAGATGACCACCGGAAGCTGGCAGAAGATCACCATATCAATGTTGTGATCGCAGGCCACATATCAAGCGACAATCTCGGCATGAACCTTCTGTTCGATGAGATACAGAAGCAGGGCAGTCTCAGGATAATCGAATGTTCAGGATTTAAGAGATTCAGCAGGCTCAAGAAAAAATAGTAAATGAAAAATAAAAACGCGGCGATATATATCAAAATGTAAAAAACAATTAAAAAGAAGACCCCCCGGATCTTTGATCAATTTCAGACAATGCCTTCATACGACAGCAGCCTTGAGGAGATAAAGAGCAGGATAGATATCGTTGAGATGATATCTGAATATGTATCCCTGAAAAAGGCCGGTCATAACTGGAAGGGGCTCTGCCCTTTTCATGCCGAGAAAACCCCCTCATTCACAGTCAACCCTGCCAAGCAGATATACCGCTGTTTCGGATGCGGCAACGGAGGCGATATCTTCACCTTTGTAATGCAGCATGAGAAGATCGAATTCAAGGAAGCGCTCAGATTCCTTGCCAAAAAAGCTGGTGTCACACTTAAGATGTCGAGTGAGGATGCAGGAAGGTCAGGAGAAAAAGAGACGATCCTGAAGATCCAGAAACTCGCGCTCGCTTTTTTTCAGCAGAATCTCCAGAAGAGTCCAATTGCATCTGCATACCTTGAAAAAAGAGGCATCACTGAGGAAGCACGCAAGCTCTTTTATCTCGGCTATGCCCCGAAGTCCTGGGATGCTCTAAAGAAATATCTTGAGGGCAAAGGCTTCAGGCCTGAGATGATAGTGAAATCAGGCTTGGCAAGCAAGACCCCAAAGGGATATTTTGATATGTTCAGGCACAGGATCGTCTTCCCGATATTTGATCTAAGGGGCGATGTCATAGCATTCGGCGGAAGGGTGATGGATGATTCCGAACCTAAATATCTTAACTCGCCTGAGACGCCTGTCTTCAATAAGAGCAAAGCGCTTTATGGTTTGAATGACGCAAAAAAACATATTAAAGAAGCAGACCGTATTTTATTAATGGAGGGATACCTGGATGTTATAGCAGCTCATATGAACGGCTTCACGAACGCGGTCGCGCCTCTTGGGACCGCGCTCACGCAAGAACACGGCAAGCTGATAAAGAGGTTTACTGACAATGTCATAATCGTCTTTGACAGCGACCAGGCAGGCATTAAGGCTTCCAGAAGCGCTGCGGAGACACTCTTTGAATGCGGGCTTGATATAAAGGTACTCTCTCTGCCTGAGAAGGATGACCCTGACAGTTTCTTAAGGAGAAATGGGAAACAAGCCTTCAGTGACCTTATTGCGAAGCCTCTATCAATAATAGATTTTCTGGTCAGGCAGAAGAAGGAAAAGCGCGCAATAGCACGTGAGGCCATTGATACCGTCTCCAAAATATCAGACAGCCTTCTCCTGGATGGTTATGTCAAAGAGTTATCAGAAAAGCTCAGCATAAAAGAGGTCTTCATCTTTGAGGAGTTACAGAAGATGAAGAACAAAGCAGTGCGTTCTCCGGTGCGCCCTGATGTGAAGGCCGGGCGTGAATCGGCAAGAAAGCCCAAGCCTTTAGATGAGGCATATATAATTAAACTGCTGCTTCAGTTCCCTGGAAAAGCTGATGTGGTCTTCGCCAGTATTACTGAAGATGATTTCAAAGATATAGTTACTGGGTCTATACTTAAAAAGATAAGAAAAGGCCTTAGGGATTTTGACAAGCTGATGCTACAATGTGATGATGAGGAGAAAGCATTACTGAGTGAGATCATGATTAAGGCTGAGTTTGATGACCCTGACAAGGTGCTGTCAGACTGTGTCGCCGGAATTAAAGAAAAGAAGCGCAAGTTCCTGATACAGGAGCTGAGGGAAAGAATAAGGGATGCTGAGATGAAAAAAGACAGTAATCTGCTGAGGGAACTTCAGATGAAGCAGGACAGCCTCCAGAAATCAGGAGGCATCTGACATGAGCGACTTTGTTGATATCTTCCTGCCGAATGATGAAGAGGATACAGACCTGCCTGAAGAGAGCGATGAGGGAGAAGAGTCCGCTGAAATAGATAATTCTTTTTCCAACAGCGCGCTCTTGACTGATGACCTCATAAAAATATATCTGAGGGATATGGGCGCCCTTCCCCTGCTCAGCAAGGAAGAAGAGACTGAAGCGGCAAAGAAGATAGAGACAGAGAGGGAGAAAGAAAGGCGCATAGTCTTTGCGATACCCTTTATTATAAAGAAGATCATCGCATTGCAGGAGGTATTCAATAAGGATGAGGCGATGATAGACGACTTCATCTCTTATGCCGATGACATCTCAGACAAAGACAGGGCAAGCGTCACTGAACATTTTATAAAGACGATAGAGAATATTAAGAACCTTTATGACACAAGGGAAACAATAGTCAGCCGATACAATCAAAAAGGGCTCTTTGCTGAAAAGAGGGCCGCGCTGAAGAACGAGCTGGAAGAGAACAAGAGGCTAATCTTTGCAAAAATATCCGAACTCCGCCTTGAAGAAGAAGTGGTGCGGATATTCATTGAGCAGTTCTGTGATGCATTATCCAGGATCGATATTCTCAAAAAGGGGAAAAACATTCCTTTAAATAACCCGCAAGACATTAAACTGGAGATAGCTGTAATAGAGTCTTCTCTCGGGCTTGGTCATCTTGAGGCTAAAAAGGCTCTGAGGCTGCTTGCGCATCATGAAGGAAAAGTCCTTTCAGCAAAGAGGCTGCTTATAGAGGCGAATCTCAGGCTTGTTGTCAGTATGGCAAAGAAGTACATAGGCCGTGGACTAAGCCTGCCTGATCTCGTGCAGGAAGGCAATATAGGTTTAATGAAGGCGGTTGACAGGTTTGAATACAGAAGGGGCTACAAGTTCAGCACCTATGCCACATGGTGGATAAAGCAGGCTATTTCGCGTTCACTTGCAGACTGTGCCAGAACGGTCAGGATACCTGTTCATATTGTAGGCACACTAAGCGCGCTGGCAAAGGCATCAAGGGAGCTTGTTCAGGAACTCGGCAGAGAACCCTCAACGGAAGAGATCGCGGAAAAGATGGGCGTCACCGATGAAAAGATCAAGGAGATCATGAAGATAGCCAAGGAGCCTGTCTCCCTGGAGACTCCCGTTGGAGAGGGGTCAGACACCTTCCTTCTGGATCTTATGGAAGATAAGACAGCCTTGTCGCCTTTAGAATGTGCAATCCACCATAACCTTCAGGAGGAGATCGAAAAGATCATGCTGACCCTTACACCAAAGGAAGCGGATATCATAAAGAGAAGGTTCGGCATAGGAAACGGTCATCCGGAAACACTGGAAGAGGTGGCAAAGAATTTCAATGTTACCCGTGAGAGGATCAGGCAGGTAGAGGCCAATGTCCTCAGAAAACTCAGGCACCCCTCAAGGACTAAATGCCTTAAAGAGTTTCTGGACCATGATTAAATATTAATCCACCTCACAGCAGGTTACACAATTGGCAATTCCCTGACACGGAACCTGTCATCTTCTATCATTACAATAGCTCCCTTGAGAACTTCTTTTTCGATCTGCGGAAGAATGTTTGTAAGTAGTGCATTGATATTCTCATGGCTCTCATCGGATAACCGGAAGATAATGGCAGACGGAGTTGACATACCGGACTTGGCAATTATTGCAGGGAAATCAAGATCCATTGTAAGAATTATTCTCTGTTCATTTATTGCAATGTCAACTATTTCAGAATCTTTTGCTTTAGGAAGCCCTTTTTCATTTATACGATAGATATCATGTCCAATATCTCTTAGATAATTGACCGTTTTTGGTGAGACAGGCATATCAGCAAGAAATTTCATTAATGGATACAGGATATCGCTACATTTTTTTCGCTTGCAAGCCAGGCCGCATACTCAATACACTGTTTTATATCATCATCTTCTATCTCAGGATAATCATCAATTATTTCCGCATGGGTTTTGCCGGAAGCAAGAAGCTTAAGAATAAGCGTTACAGGCATCCTCATCCCTCTAAGGCAGGGCTGCCCCTGAAAAATCTCCGGGTCAATCGTTATTCGGTCTAATGTCTTGAACATTTGCCTTGCACCTCCTTTTGAATATTCTATCATAAACGGGTTTTGCGATTACTGCAAGATGAGATACGTGAGCCGTATTCTGTATGACGGAGAGAAGATTCAGAAATAAATTTAAGAAAAGAGCAAAATGAAAGACCTGCCCCTGATTCCCTGGATATATTTAAAAGTTAATAAATTATAAATCTCCCTTCCCACTATTCTTAACAGAACCAATTGCAAATAGCACCTCTCCCATCAGTCTTGGCGAAAACAGTGGCAACACCAACCAACATAACATAAGTAATTTATGGTCATAAACTAATCCAATAAATCCTATGATCATAATAAGTAACATTATCAATCTTCTACCGAGATCTCTGGGAAACCATGCCCTGCACAGAAGTCCTGCTATTTGTGCGGATGTACTTTCAAATGCTTCCTTCTCTTCTAAACTTAAATTCCCTTTATCTATCTCCTCTTGAATTAAAGCAAGGGCATCTTTTAATGCTTTGTGTTCTTCACTATTCATATATAGGCTCCTAAATAATGTTAATGCGCATCAAAAGAAAATCGTTGAGTAATCACAACTTCCTTTAATAGGACAGATAATATAGTGTTAGCAAAAAACATTTTACTCTAAGAATTTATCCACCAACTGCTCTAGTTGAGTGATAGACTTTCGAAAGTTATCCAACTCATTTTTATCAATTGTTTTTGCATGTGCATCAGGTCTATATTTATTTACTTCTTTCATCATGGAATCAATGTATCTTTTTTCTATCTCGAATATATTAGAAAAAACGTCCCAATGCTCAATTATTATTTTTCTTAAGTCCTCGAAATAAAGTGGCGTAGTCTTAGAGTCAAATATCTCATCATAAGATAACAACTTAAATTTATCCCTTCTGTTTGTATCTATAATGTTTAAAATATTATTCAAAGCCTTTTTTTTGCCATAATTTGCAATAAACTGTGTTCGAATAATATGCCTTATTAATGGTTCAAGCCTATTTCTTCTTTCTGATATCTCTTTTAAAATATCTTCTTGAGAAAGATCTAGGTTTACATATTTATGTTTACCCATAAGATAATCTTTTACTGCTTCTATTTTAAAACAATAACCGTCGTCATGCTTTTCGATAATACCGTAACCTAATAGATGATTTGTGTAGTTAGGAGACAAATTCGAAAATTCAAAGAAAGTTCTGTTTTCCCCAATAGCTAAATACTTCAGCATTTCGTATTCATCCTTATAAAAATCAATAAGTACTGTCAGAATCATTTCGGTATAACTGCTATATTTATTAATAAAGGTCTTTTTTGAGTCCTCATAAATCAGTTTATTAACATGTGCTGGTCGCTTTTTTAAAACATTGCGATTTATCAAACTACACATATGCCTAATTAAATATGGGTGCCCTCCGAAATCGTCAGTTAATTTACTGCAAATAATATCGTCAAAACTCAAACCCATTATCGTACCAATCCTATTTACCATTTCTTTTGTATCATCCACTTTGAATCCAAATATATAATTAAAAGGAACCTGATTAAATATAGGATTATCTTTGCCTTTTATTGAGGCAGTTTCGACACTTATAGGATTTGTTCCCACTATTAGATAAGTGAAAAGATTGTTTTCTCTTTGAAAAATAGATCTCAAAGATTGCCAAAAAAATATAAAGTCAAGCCCACTAGACCAATGGGATGATGGTGAGATTTCAAAAGTAATATTTTCTATTTCATCAAATATGATTAGTATGCTTTTTAGTTTAAAATTGTTAATTATTTTTTTAAGATCTTTTTCAAATAAACTTGCAGCATTTTCATCTGTATAATCATCTTCTTTAGATAGTGTGGAACTAATAACATATTTTTGCTTTATCTCATTAATAATATAAAACAATGCCTTATTCCAACGCCTTTGATGAAATGAAGGGTTTTGGCAATCAATCCTTATAGAGTTTTCATTCATTTTTTGAAGAACTCTTTCTACGCCAAATATAACGGAGGTTTTACCTGTTTTTCTAAGTCCGAATAACCCAGAATTTTCGAAGGATCTATGTCTATTCACAAGATTCAAGACAAGATCATTTCTGCCGAAAAAGAATGTATCCTTTCTTAAGGGAGATTCGAAAGCGAAAAGATCACGTGAATAGAAACATGACTGGAATCTATCCCTCATGAAGTACGGATCCCTTTCATCTTTGATTAATTCTTCATAAGAAAAGGGAATGACAGCTTGAGCCTCTATATCATTAGTCAGTAACTTTTGAAGTTTCGAAACTATATTCTTATCTTTACTAATCAAAATGGTACATATTTTTTCTAGCCTTAATCTTTGAAATTTATCGTATATGTTATCAAATGAATCAAGTATTCTAGGTAGAAAAACATCATCTGGACTGAATACGACAATAAGTTCTTTTTGTAAATTAAAAGTCTCGATGTAGATATCCGTAGGTTTTACTATAAAGAAACTATACTTTCTTTTGCCTACTGCAATTTTATCCCCACTAGTTACTAACCATTCAGAACTTACATTCTTAATGATTTTTTGTTCATCTGGAGAATAATGATGAAATTCGAATAGGCTAGAAATTCCGGGCTTAACTTTTTCTTTCATTGTTAGTCTCCAAAGTTTATCCACTTGATACTAGTTTTAATTCAATCACTAATAAATTAAAAGGTCTAACTTTAAGCATGATGATTTAATAAATATATTGTTAGAGAAAAAATAACCTATTGAGAGCAAAACAGTCAACAGTACTTTTTAACATGTGATGATAAATATAATAAAAAAACAATTCACAGTAAGTAAAAACGAGTGATTTTGAGACATGTCAGGGACTTAACGAACTGATTTGATTAGATATATATTTTCTGAGGAAGGCTAAAAAGGTAGGTTTAAGTCCTCCCTTCGGCACCATTAACTTTAAGGCAGAACAACATTCCTCAATTTCTCCGCAGCTGTTTCAGGACAGATCGTATTCACATAAAGGCCTGAACCAAGTTCAAACCCTGTCGGTATGCTCGTGCGCGGGCAGATCTCGATGTGCCAGTGAAAGGACTCCGTGTTCCCTGAGTACTCTGTCCCGTGCGGAAGTGAATGCAGGAAGAAATTATATTGAACTCCGCCGAGCACTGCATTCAGGCGCGCCATGGTTCTTTTGAATATGACCGTAAGATCCGCAAGATATGTTGAACAGATCCTCCAAGAGTTTTTCTTTTTTTGCCTGTTTCTGTCAGCATTTCTACCTGGGGACAATTTGTCCCTATGTAGGCGCCAAGTTCTATATCCCTTTTTCTGAGCTTTTTCAGGTAATCGGTCGGATTGATTGAAACGGTAAGCGCTTCTACAACATCAATAACCGAAAAATACCATGTTTCTGTTTGCTCATCGTAATGACGGCGGATTTTTTTACTCTCAAAAATGGCCAAGCTATTGTCAGTCATTGTTCATCCTCCAATTGCTCATCTTGTGTAAGCACTGCAGCGTACATTGTAAGCTAGTCACTTATAGTCATTTATGTCGCCATATTGCTCGATCAATCAAAAGAAACTCGTTGAGTGATTTCGATTTCCTTTATAGGCAACTTTATATTTAATATTCTTTCTGCGCAAATCGTATTATATATTTCATCAGAAGGGATATTATCTATCCCCGAAAAATCAATAATAACGCTCAATGCTAGCTGCTTATTAAATAGTCTGGATTCAATCAGCATTTTATTAATAGATTCAAAGAAAGAAAAATCTTTCTTAATAAACCCCCTTATCATTGGTACATTCTTTTCCTCTTGCTTTAAGAATGATACGCCATTTAATATTTCAATATAACCAAGATAATTCTGGTATTCTTCTTTTAAATCTTCGTTCTCCCATGTGCTTAAGCCAACATAAATATCTTCAAGGTCTTTATAAGGAATGCCCCCACGATAAATAGTATGTTCTTCTATGGTAGTGACATTAAATGATATTGAAGTCTCTCTTTCTTTTATAAGAAATAATATTTCTCCAGGCTGGAGGCCGTAACTTAAGTATTTTTTTAACTCCTCAATCATACTGAGTGACCAAGTGCTTTGGTGTTGCTTCTTGTTTTTGTCTTTGTTGAACATAAACTCCTTTAAATGATTTTCAGTTTTTAATTTTTAAGTTCTCACGATAAGTTGTGCGCCTCGTTCATATTTTCTTCAAGTTCATTCAGAGTTTCGCCCTGCGTCGTTATATCCGGCCGCTCAAGTAATTTAGCTATCTATAGCTTTGGGTGTCGGATTGTTCAACGGGTTCAGGTTTTTTGTAGGCATTAAGCTGCCAAGCATCTTCGTAACGCATGTGATCTGAGATTTTCGGGATATTGGTATCTGCAATAGCAGCTACCTGTGCAAGGCAGCGATACAAATGGCCACGGAGCATTTCCAATGCGTCGAAGTAAGGCTGGAGTTCATGCCTCGTGAATCTCGTGTGGATGTTACTTGGGGAATGGGGATTAATTGTACGCAGTTTCTCTTCAAATGTGAAAAACTGCCGGATGCCGTCAAGCATCAACTCGATAACTAGATAGAGTCCTCCGTCGGTCTGGGCCAAAAGTTCAACCTGCTTATCAACGAGGAGAGATCGAATGTCTTGAAGGGACGTCAGTGCTTTTTCAACACAACTGTCGCAACACTCAAAGGAGTTTAAGACCCGTTTGTCAGCGAGACGGATAACGACTTCGCGGGCGACTTTCTTCTCTACATCGTCTGGTTTGACTGCAAAGCTCACAAAGGGAAGGTTTATAATGATGCCATCGACTCGCTTGTTGAGGTGACGTCGAGCCTTGCCGACAAGTTCGGATACATTGAATTGAAAAGGTGATGGTAAATCTCTCATCTGTTCTCTTGTTTAACAATTAATACTGCCGGTCGTATTCCCTCAATCATTAATCATTATAGGGATTGATAATGTAAACAATCAAGCTAAAAAAGCCTCTATTAGAAGATGCGAAAAGTTGAATGTTATAATGTGGTATATAACATAAGAAAAGGAGAGGGCATTGATAAAGAACAAAACAGAGAAAGTGTTGTTCAAAGATATACTAAAGGCATGCACCGTTAAAGATGTTAAAGAGACGCTGCTGAGGCTTTATCCAGACCAGGTAAAGATTATCAAGGGATACGAGTATGTTTTTAAAACTCTAAAACATATGAGGCATAGATATAGCAAAGAAGGAATGGTTATTGATATAAAGAAGGTCGGCAGGGGGAAGAACGCATATTTGGATGTCAGTGGAGTGTGCACAGAAAAAGGTGCTCAACAATTATACGCACTCGAGTATACTCCATGGTCAAAGTGGCTTGGATATGAAGTGGATAAAAAAGTTCTTAAAAAGATGCCCACGGAAGAAATAGTAGCGCACTGCCTTTGGGAGATGACCTTTATGGGTTTTACTCAGAGCAAGATCAGAAGCAGTTTGGCCGCGCTAACGAGGCAGGCCAAAGATACTAAAGAGGGCAAGCTTAAAACTTTTTCTTACGAAGAAGTAATGGCAAGCATTAAAGATAAATTAAAAAATGGATAGCGGATAGCTCATATGAAGAAAAAATCAGACCTACTCATATGAAAGATAACGGTTTTCAGGGCTAATGTTGCAAAATTGTCTTTGTCTTTGTTATAGTTTATACCTAAGTTTTTATTTATGGAGGTTACATTGAAACAGGAAATTCATCCGGAATACAAAGAGGCTAAAGCGGTTTGCGCATGCGGCGAAAAGTTTGCCACTATGTCCACTCAACCGACTATTCATGTAGATGTCTGCTCAAAGTGTCATCCTTTCTTTACAGGCAAGCAGAAGCTGCTGGATGCTGAAGGAAGGGTTGAGAAGTTCAGAAAGAAATACGCAAAAAAGTAACGATACCGATAAGAGGAAACCCGTTCTGTATTTATTCAGGCGGGTTTCCTTTTTTTATGCCCAAAACCCTTTTTAAACAGGAGATGTTTTAGAAATGTTACTTGATAAACTTGAAGAGATAGAGAAGAGGGATGCCGAGTTAACAGAGATATTGTCAGACCCTGATATCTTCTCAGACTTCACAAAGAGCCAGACATACTCTAAAGAGAAGTCTGCAATCTCTGCAGTTGTGGAGCAGATAAAGAGATACAAGAAATGCCTCTTGGGTATCGCTGAGGCTGAGGAGATCCTCGCTTCATCCGAGGACGATGAGATGAAGGAGCTTGCAGATGCCGAACTTGCCGAACTCAGGCAGGAAAAAATTGCGATTGAGAATCAGATAAAGATCATGCTGGTCCCCAAAGATCCGAGGGATGAGAAGAATATTATCCTTGAGATCCGCGCAGGCACAGGAGGGGATGAGGCCGCGCTCTTTGCGGCGGAGCTCTTCAGAATGTACAGCAAATATGCCGAGCGCATGAGGTGGAAGGTCGAGATAATGGATATCAACGCCACAGGCATCGGCGGGATAAAAGAAGTTGTGGCATCCGTACAGGGCAAAGAGGTCTACAGCCGGCTTAAATATGAGAGCGGCACACATCGTGTACAGCGTGTACCTGCGACAGAGACGTCCGGCAGGGTGCATACATCAGCAGTGACCGTAGCGGTGCTTCCGGAGGCTGAAGAGGTTGACCTGAAGATAGTGGAGAGCGATCTCAGGGTTGATACATACTGCGCATCAGGCCCGGGAGGGCAGGGCGTAAATACGACGTATTCCGCAGTCAGGATAGTTCATGTGCCCACAGGGCTGACCGTTCAGTGCCAGGACAGCCGATCTCAGATAAAGAACAGGGAGAAGGCGATGAAGGTACTCAGGGCGAGGCTCTATGAACTTGAGTGCCAGAAGGTCGACGCCGAGAGGGCAGAGGACAGGAAATCACAGGTCGGCTCAGGCGACCGGAGCGAGAAGGTAAGGACATACAACTTCCCGCAGAACAGGCTCACTGACCACAGGATAGGGCTTACCCTTCATAAACTTGCGATCATTATGGAGGGCGATCTTGATGAGGTCGTTGAGAACCTTCATGATTATTATCAGGCTGAAAAGTTAAAAGAGGCGTAAAGAAGATATGAGGGCTGTCAATAAAATAAAAGATATCACAGACCTTTTAAGCTCACGCGGGCTGGAATCCGCAGGCAAAGAGGCTGAGCTTATCTTAAAGCATGGGCTTGGGATAGACACGGTTAAGATATACAGGGATGATCCTGTATTGATGGATAAAGAGGATGACCTCATTTCTGAAATTGCCGAACGCAGATCAATGCGCGAGCCGCTTCAGTATATACTTGGTTCAGAAGAATTTTTAGGGCTTAAGATATCAGTAGGAGAGGGTGTTTTAATACCGAGGCCTGAGACGGAGCTTTTGGCGGAAGAAGCGATAAAGAGGCTTCACACCTTACAAAATAAAGTTGATACAAAACAGTTGGCCATTCTTGACCTATGCACAGGAAGCGGCTGTATCGCTTTGGCTGTTGCTAAAGAATTCAAAGACGCAGATGTTTGCGGAGTTGATATTTCAGATAAAGCTATCGCCTATGCAAAAAATAATTCCGTGATGAACGGGATAAATAATGTCATATTTATCAAGGGCGATCTCTTTGAGCCTATTAAAGAAGGACGATATTTCGACCTTATCATCTCAAACCCGCCTTACATAAAGACCAGCGATATTGAGGGGCTTCAGCCTGAGATAAGGGAATGGGAGCCTTTAAGCGCGCTTGACGGAGGAGAGGACGGGCTGGATTTTTATAAAAAGATAATTCCCGCTGCACGGGTTTTTTTGAATGACAGCGGCATTCTCATATTTGAGCTTGGCGACGGATGCGCTGATGAGGTAGTTCATATAATGAAAGAATCAGGATATATTAATATTGAAACCATAAAGGATTATTCAGGCATAGAGAGGATAGTGAGCGCGCAATGGACAAGATAATAGTTAAGGGCAGAAATAAATTAATGGGAAGCGTAACAATTAGCGGCGCAAAGAATGCCGCACTTCCGATCATGGTGGCATCTATTCTCAGTTCGGGTGAAAGCCTTATCGATAATGTTCCAGAACTGAAGGACATATCCACAATGGGCAAGCTGCTTAAGAGCCTCGGCATCGGTTTTGAGCGTCAGGACAAAAAGGTCTCGCTCAGGGCGGAGAATATAGATCATGTCGAGGCATCCTATGACCTTGTCAAGACGATGCGGGCTTCAGTGCTTGTGCTCGGCCCGCTGCTTGCGAGGATGGGGCAGGCAAGGGTCTCTCTGCCGGGCGGCTGCGCAATAGGCGCAAGGCCGATAAACCTTCATGTAATGGGGCTTGAAAAGATGGGCGCGGAGATATCACTTTCAGACGGTTATATCAATGCGAGGTCAGGCAGGTTAAGAGGCGCGCATATCTGCTTTGATATCCCGACGGTCACAGGCACAGAGAATCTTATGATGGCTGCGTCCCTGGCTGACGGAGAGACTGTGCTTGAGAATGCGGCATGCGAGCCTGAGGTGGTTGACCTTGCAAACGCATTGATATCAATGGGCGCATCCATACAGGGTGCAGGCACCGGAATGATAAGGATAAACGGGGTGTCCTCACTTTCCCCGCTTGACTATAGAGTAATACCTGATAGGATAGAGACAGGAACATTTATAGCAGCAGCCGGGATCACCGGCGGTGAGATTGAGATACAGGGCTGCAGCATGGAGCATATTGAGCCTGTGATAGTGAAACTTGAGGAGACCGGGATAAAGATGGCATATCATGGCGGGGTACTTAAGGTCAAGGGGCCTGAGAGGTTGAAGGCTGTTGATATAAGAACGATGCCTTATCCGGGTTTTCCCACAGACATGCAGGCGCAGTTCATGGCGCTTATGTCAGTAGCCGAGGGTACAAGCATTGTGACTGAGAATATATTTGAGAACAGGTTCATGCATGTTGCTGAGATGAGGAGGATGGGCGCAAAGATAAAGGTGTCAGATTCTACCGCAACTGTGGAAGGCGTCAGATCTCTTACAGGCGCTCCTGTCATGGCAACTGATCTCAGGGCGAGCGCTTCTCTTGTGATAGCAGGGCTTGCGGCTGAAGGCGAGACGATCATAGACAGGGTCTATCATCTTGACAGAGGTTATGAGAAGATCGAGGAGAAGTTGAGATACCTTGGGGCAGATGTCAGGAGGGTGAAGTGAGGATAATCAGGAGTGCTGATGTTGATATCTTCATAAAGGAACTGAGCCTGAGGGCAACTACAGGTTCAGACGGCAGGGAAGATTTTGAATCTATTGTTAAGAAGATCATAAATGATGTCAGGACGAACGGCGACAGCGCTGTTAAAAAATATACAGAGAAGTTTGATTCAGTAAAGCCGAAGAGCATCGCTGTAAGCAGGGAAGAGATAGAATCCGCCGCGGCTATGGCAGGCAAAGACCTGATCAAAGCGCTTAAGGAGTCTGCCAGAAGAATAAAAGCATATCATGACCTTCAGAAAGAAGAGTCCTGGTACATCTCTGATAAAGGCATAACGCTTGGCCATGTGATAAGGCCTATTGAAAGGGTGGGCGTCTATGTGCCCGGAGGAAAGGCCGCTTATCCGTCAACTGTCCTGATGAATGTGATACCCGCGCAGGTTGCAGGCGTAAAAGAGATAGCCCTTTGCGTGCCGACCCCTGACGGCAAGATCAACCCGGCTGTTGCTGCTGCTGTCAGCCTGCTGAAGATAAGCGAAGTCTATGCTATCGGAGGCGCACAGGCTATCGCTGCCATGGCTTACGGCACTGAGACGATAAAGAGGGTTGATAAGATAGTCGGGCCGGGAAATATATTTGTTGCGACCGCCAAGAAGATGGTATTCGGCGATGTTGGCATTGATATGATCGCAGGGCCGAGCGAGATCCTGATAATCGCTGACAAGACAGCCAACCCCTCATTCATTGCAGCAGACCTCCTCGGACAGGCAGAGCATGATGAGATGGCTTCATCTATCCTGCTCACCGACTCAGAGGAACTTGCCGGAGAAGTTCAAAAAGTGCTGGCGCTTCAGCTTGCAAAGCTCAGCAGAAAAAAGATCGCTGAGAATTCGATAACTAAGTACGGCGCAATAATTATTACAGCGGATATTGCTGAGGCGATAGGCATTGCAAACCGCATAGCGCCTGAGCATCTTGAGGTCATGACAAAAAAACCTGAGAAACTTTTATCAAGTATAAAGAATGCAGGAGCGATCTTTCTTGGAGAATGGACCCCTGAAAGCCTCGGCGATTATTCAGCAGGCCCGAACCACACCCTTCCCACATGCGGCTCTTCAAGGTTTTCCTCACCGCTTGGGGTATATGACTTTATCAAACGCACAAGCCTGATAAACGCGAGCAAAGAGGGATTTATCGCACTTTCAAAGACCGTTGCCGAGATAGCAGACAACGAGGGGCTTGAGGCGCACGGCAATTCGGTCAGGGTCAGGCTGAAACATAAATAATAATTCACGTATCTCTCTCACTTGACCATACTGCCTTCCTTGTGTTAAAAACACAGATGAATAAACCTAATCCTCTTAAAGATATACCTTCTGTTGATGAATGTCTCAAGAGTTCTTACGGCTTGAAATGGCTTGACTCTTATCCGAGAAAGTCTGTTCTTAAAGCCGTCAGGAATATTCTCGACCTGAAAAGAAAAGAGATATTGAGCGGCCTCACGCCGGTCCTCTCCCTTGATGCTCTCTCTCCTGACATTGAAAGAGTATTAAAAGAACTCTCAGCTTATAAACTCAGGCCTGTTATCAATGCAACAGGCGTCGTCATACATACGAACCTCGGCAGGGCGATACTTTCTGACGAGGCGATTAAGAATATAACAAATGTTGCAGCAAGCTACTCAAACCTTGAATATGACCTCTCAAGCGCGAAAAGGGGCAAGAGGTATTCACATCTGAATGATATCGTGCTTGAGCTGACAGGAGCAGAGGATGCGATAGTTGTCAATAACAACGCGGCAGCTGTGCTCGTCTGCCTGAATACATTTGCAAGGGGCAGGGAAGTTGTTGTATCAAGAGGCGAGCTTGTAGAGATCGGCGGGTCATTCAGGATACCTGAGGTGATGGAGGCAAGCGGCGCAGTGCTAAGGGAAGTAGGCTCAACAAATAAGGCGCATTTGAGGGATTATGAAAATGCAGTCTGCGGCGATACGGCCCTCCTGCTCAAGGTCCATCCGAGCAATTACAAGGTTATAGGTTTTACAGAAGAGGTTTCTATGGAGGAGCTCGCCGGTTTAGGAAGAGAGTTCAGGGTGCCTGTGATGGCAGACCTCGGAAGCGGCTGCATGATAGACCTTGAAAAGTACGGCGTCTATGGCGAGCCTACAGTCCAGAGCGTCATCAAGTCAGGAGTTGATATCGTCACATTCAGCGGTGACAAGCTCCTCGGCGGCCCTCAGGCTGGCATAATCATAGGAAAGAAAAAGTACATACAAATGATACAGAAGAATCCGATGCTCAGGGCTCTGAGGATCGACAAACTGACGCTTGCGTCACTTGAGGCGACCTTTATGCAGTTCCTTGACGAGGAGAAGGCTGTCAGGGATATTCCGACGCTCAGGATGCTTACAGAGAAAAAGGATATCATCAAAAAGAGGGCGCAGAAGATACTCACATCTTTAAAGAAACCTCTCTCTGACCATGCCGATATCACTATCATCTCTGATCAGTCCCGCGCCGGCGGCGGCTCTCTCCCTGAGACCGACTTTCCAACCTTTGTCGTATCTATTAAACCTCTAAAGATGTCTGTCAATAAGTTTGAAAAGAAGCTGAGAGAGAGTACCACCCCTGTGATCGCAAGGATACAGGACGGCGCGCTTCTTGTCGACGCAAGGACGGTGCTGGATAGGGAGATAAAGAGTTTGGTCAGCTGTATTGTTTCCGCTTTATCTTGAACTAAATAACAGGCCTGCAGTTTTTTGCTTTTAATTATTAACTTTATTTTATGAGATACATTATCCTCGGCACAGCCGGACATATTGACCACGGAAAGAGCGCGCTTGTAAAGGCGCTTACAGGCACAGACCCTGACAGGCTGAAGGAAGAGAAGGAACGTGGCATCACGATCGACCTCGGCTTTGCTGACCTTTCATATCCTGACGGGCTTAAGGTGGGCATCATTGATGTGCCGGGACATGAGCGGCTTATCAAAAATATGCTTGCGGGCGCAGGCGGGATCGATATCGTGCTCATGGTGATAGCTGCTGATGAAGGGATAATGCCGCAGAGCAGGGAGCATCTTGCGATCTGCGACCTTTTGAAGGTGAAGAGGGGGATCATCGTTATCACAAAGTCTGACCTTGTGGATAAGGACTGGCTTGCGCTTGTCACAGAAGAGGTGAGGGATTTTGTTAAGGGGACATTTCTTGAGGATGCCGGGATAATATCTGTTTCATCAAAGACAGGTGAGAATATAGAGGGGCTTAAGGATAAGATAAAGGATGCTGCTTCAGGTATTGAACCCAAACATGAGAAGGCTATATTCAGGCTGCCTGTTGACAGGGTCTTTACGCTCAAAGGATTCGGCACAGTTGTCACAGGCACTTCTATCTCAGGGAGCATTAATGTTGATGAGCCGATAGAGATACTTCCCAGCGGGATGATAAGCAAGATCAGAGGGCTTCAGAGCCATGGCGAAACTATCAAAAGCGCATACGCAGGCCAGAGGGTGGCTGTGAACCTTCAGGGTGTTTCAAAGGATGAGATACAGAGAGGCGATGTGCTGGCAACGCCTGGAAAGGTTAAGACATCTTACATCGTTGATGCAGAGTTGAAACTCTTAAAAGATACCTCCATAACCGCGCTCAAGAACAGGAGCCTTGTCCACTTTCACGCTGGTTCCTCTGAGATGACTGCAAGGATAATTATCTATGAGAACGAGTCACTTAAGCCCGGCGACAGCGCCTTCTGCCAGTTCAGGTTCCCGACACCTGTCGCCCTGCTTGCAGGGGACAGATATATTATCAGGCGATTCTCACCTCTGCAGACGATCGGCGGAGGCGAGGTGCTTGACCCTTCGCCAAAGCGCAGGAAGAAGCTTGGGGATATTGAGGAGCAGAATATATTCTGGGAGGGGAGCCTTGGCGAGAAGATAGCTGCAAAGGTGCATCAGAAGGGGATCTACGGCATTGCGCGCGAAGAGCTTGAGGGGTGGATAAAGGCTGAACTGCCCAATATAAAATCAGCTATTGAAACACTGATAAAGAACGGTGAGGTGAGAAGGTGCGAAGACAGGCTGATACATAAGGATGTCTTCGATGATTTTTCCGAAGGGATCAGGTCATCCCTTAAAGAATTTCACATTAAGAATCCGCTCAGGCCGGGCATGTTAAAAGAGGAGCTGAGGTCATCTTACAGCGGGGCTGACCAGAGATTTTTCGACGGACTGCTTGCGCTTGTTAAAGGGATAACGGTTGATAAAGATATCGTTAGGTCAAGCGCATTTAATCTCTCTTTGAGCGATGACAATAAGGCTGTTAAAGATAAGATATTAAAGGCAATCGATGATTCTCTTTTTCAGCCTCCTGCAATTGACGAGCTTGCGGCATCGGTAAAGGTGGACAGCAAACAGGCTGTTGAGCTTTTAAAGATAATGGCAAAAGAGGGAAGCCTCGTAAGGATAAAGGACGCTGTCTATATCTCAAAGTCAAACCATGCGAAGATGATGGATAAACTGAAGGAGTTTTACTCTAAAAAACCGGATATGACTGTAGGCGAGTTCCGTGATATTCTTGATACATCAAGAAAGTACGCGCTTCCTTTTCTTGAGTATCTCGACAGCAACAGGATAACGATGCGAATAGGCGATGTGAGGAAGTTTCTCTTTAAGGGATAAGATGCTGAATTCATTTCCATCAGTTCTTGCAGTGATCATAAACTGGAACGGCAGGGACGGCCTTCTGCTTGAGTGCCTCGACTCGATAACCGGCATTGATTATCCCGGGGACAGGTATAAGGTAATGGTCATTGACAACGCCTCAAGTGACGGCTCTCAGGAGGCGATATCCCTCAGGTACCCCGATATCATCCTTGTTGAGAACAAAGAGAATGCCGGTTATGTGAAGGCTGTCAACCAGGGGGTCGAATACGGCCTGAAGTCCGGTGCTGATTATATATGGGTGCTGAATAATGATGTGGTAGTTCAGCAGGACGTCCTCAACAGGCTCGTGGAGGCCGGGGAGAAGGATGAAGAGATAGGGGTGATAGCGCCTGTTATATATTACTATGACAGAGCAGAAGAGATAGACGATATCGGATACAGGATAAACTTCTGGACAGGCAGGCTTGAGAAGCTGAAGCTCGGCCGGACCATCTTTACTGACAGTAAAGATGAGATCGCTGATGTTGATTCAATTCTCGGCTGCGCAAATCTTATAAAGGCGGATGTCTTCAGAAGGATTGGATACTTTAAGACGATATATAAGCTCTATTTTGAGGAGACGGATTTTAATGTAAGGGCAAAGCGCGGCGGTTTCAGGGTCGTGGTCGTAAGAGGCGCAAAGGTGCTGCACAAGGAGGCCACGACGATGAACAGGTTCATATTCAAGCGCGCCTGGCTGCTTCTGCGAAACCTCTTTGTCTTTGAACTTCTCAATGCCAGGTTAATGCACCTGGTAATATTTATCCCATACTATTTTTTTATACATTTGCCCTATTTCATTGTGCGCGGTACCTTTTACGGCCTGAATGTCAAGCTTGCAGGTATAGATAAAATGGAAGGCCGGTGAGACAAAAGTGAGTCTTTATAAAAGGGCAAAACTTCTACATGGCCTGCTCACAGGCGAGGTCGCAAAAACAGGCCCTTTTTTTGTAGATATAGACCTTACAAACCGCTGCAACCTGAAGTGTCTGGGCTGCACTTACCATTCCTCTGACGTCAAAAAGGTTTCGCAACAGGGTTCTGCCGAGGCCGACATATCTGTTGACCTGTTTAAGGACCTGTGCAAAGAGCTTAAAATAATGGGGACAGAAAGTCTTATCTTTCATGGATCCGGTGAACCATTTTTACATAACAACATTTTAGATATGCTTTCTATTGCAAAGGAGTCCGGATTTCACGTTACCATCATCACAAACGGCACACTGCTGGATATGGATATGCTGAAGTCTCTTATAGGTCTCCGGCTTGATACCCTTAAGGTTAGCCTGTGGGCAAGCTCCATTGATGGGTACAGAAAGAATTATCCAGGGACCAACCCTGATTATTTTGACAAAGTTATAAATACTCTAAAACTTTTGACCTCACTTAAGGCATCACTGAAAAGCAGAACCCCTCTTCTTCAGCTGCATCACCCTATTAATCGGCATAATTATAAGACGATAGGTGAATTTACAAACCTTGCCCTGGATACGGGCTGTAATATATTATCCTTCTCGCCCTTCTGGACAGTTAAAGGTCAAGTGGATTCGGCTGCACTTTCCAAAGATGAGGAAGAGGTCATGATACGCTCTTTAAGGAAGAACAAGGAAAGGTTAAAATATCTTACGATAAACGATAGAACAGATGATACGCTTTTAAAATATAGGTTGGGAAGCTCTGTATGGAAGAAGGTCCCATGCTATGTTGCCTGGTACCATGCGAGGGTGAGGGTTGATGGAAAAGTCCAGCCCTGCGGCCGGTGCTTGCCTGAGGTTAATTTCGGAAACCTGAATAATGATACATTACATGATATATGGAATGGTGAATCAATCCGCAGTTTTCGAAGTGCGGCATTAGATCCCAGGACAAAGGCATCAATGTTGGAAGGGTGTGACTGTAATTACTGCTGCTTTGCAGTCGACAACATGAAGGTTCACCGTATATTTAAATGGATCCCGTCGTTCTTTCCCTGAAAATGGAGGCTTGATGTCAAAGAATATCATTGCAAAGGTTTTTGAGGCGGTTAAAGCATTAATAACGAGGAGGGTCGTGATCAGGTGCGACAACATACCTTATGAGTTCAATAACGTTCCTTTAAGGAAGATAGTGAACTGGATTCTTGTGGAGTTGTCCGTATATTTCAAGCCCCAGAGGCCGTGGGGATGGCCGACCCACTTTCAGATAGAGCCGGCAAATACATGCAACCTGAGCTGCGTTCTCTGCCCGGTATACGAGGGGATGGATCGTAAATCAGGGATGCTGGATATTGCCGTCTTCAGGAAGCTTATCGATGAGGCCGGAGACTACATATTCCTCATCCTACTCTGGGACTGGGGCGAGCCGTTTATGAACCCGGATGTCTACAGCATGATCTCATATGCAAAGAAGAAGGGGATAAAGGTGGTGTCAAGCACCAACGGGCACTTTTTTGTCAAAGAAGAGAATGCAGACAGGTTGATACGGTCCGGCATAGATTCAATCATATTTGCAATGGACGGGATAACGCAGGAGACTTACAGCCGGTACCGAAGCGGCGGAGAACTTGAATCCGTCATTAAAGCTTTAAGCACGGTTGTGTCGAGAAAGCGGGACTTAAACTCAAAGACGCCTTTTATAAATCTTCGTTTTATACCTATGAAGCATAATGAGCATGAGATGCCGGAGCTGAAAGATATGGCGAGGTCAATAGGCGTTGACGCGTTGACCATCAAGACATTGAACCCGTGCACCAACGATACCTATGCGCTGAAGAGGCCCGGAAAGGACAGGAGCCCCCAGGACCTGATGCCTGATAATTATAATCATAGAAGGTTTAAGTATAAGGATGACGGGCAGACGCTCATACGGAGAAAGAAGAACCCCTGCAAACAGTTATGGAACAGCCCTGTCATACACTGGGACGGCACTGTATGCTTCTGCACCTATGACTACAATGATAAATATGCCCTCGGAAGCATAAAAGGCGAGACGTTTTGGAATGTCTGGTCAGGGCGGTCATACCGTGATGTCCGGAGGCAGTTTCGTTACGACTGGGAACAGATGGCCATGTGCAGCGCATGCAGTTATGCCTATGAAGGCGGAAGCTGTATAGACGAGACAATTGCAGATGCGTTTTTCTTCGGGCCTGAAAAGGGCGTGTGATGGGTCCTGTTGAAAATACAGGTTGGCCGTATTTATGAATGAAAGCCCTGAACTCTCCATAATCATCGCATCCTATAATTCCGGCAGCAGCATCCGGAGATGCCTGGAGTCATTAAGAAGGCAGGATACGGAAGCTGGTTTTGAGGTCATCGTTGTTGACAGCTCCACTGACGGCGCGGCATCCATTGTTGAAAATAATTTTCCCGAGGTCAGGCTATTTACATTTGCGGAGAGGAAGTTCTGCGGTGATGCGCGCAACTTCGGCATATCCGTGGCAAGGAGTGAAATTGCAGCCTTCATTGATGCCGACTGCACCGCAGAGAGGGACTGGGTTGAGAGCATAATAAAGGCGCACAGGTCGCCTTATCCGGCAATAGGCGGGGCTATCGCAAATGGCGACCTCGGAAGCTATGTCGGCTGGGCAGGATATTTCTGTGAGTTCAGCCAGTGGATGCCGCATACCGCTGCAGGGTGGATGGCTGATGTCGCAGGCGCCGGCATGTCCTACAAGCGTAAGGTCTTTGAAGATCTGGGCTGCTTCATAGAGGGCACTTACTCCTCTGATACGGAGCTTCACTGGAGGCTCGCGCAGTCGGGCCATCTCATAAGGTTTGAGCCTTCAATACGGATATCCCATTACTGTATAGATAATTTATCAGACCTCATCCGGCATGAGTTTTTTCATGGCATGAACTTTGCCGTTGTCCGTGTGAAGGCGCAAGACTTCTCTAAATTGAAACGGCTTGTCTATTCAGCACTTTTCTTTTTAATTCCGGTGAGGCTTTTTCTGAGGATAGGGCTGAGCAATTTAAGGAATAGAATATATCTGGTACAATTCATAAAATCGTCACCGCTTCTTCTTTTAAACCTTTTTTCATGGTCACTGGGGGAATGTGTGGGATATATAAAAGGGGTATAAATGGGGGAAGATCTTATATCAAAGGTTGTTAAGACGGCGAGGGTATTTGCCACAAGAAGTCTTGTCCTGACGTTTGACAAGGTGGAGTTTACATATACAGGACTTTCCTGGAAGCGGCTCAAGAACTGGTTTCTTGCCGAACTCTCGTACTCACTGAAATCGGAGAGGTCCTGGGCATACCCGACCCACTTTTTGATAATGAGGAGAATGTTGACTTACTGATCGATTCCGGTACGGTCGTTTCCTGTGATTACCATACCGGCCGTGAGCTTTCGATAGGCAATGCCTTTACGAACGGCGGCGGTTTCCGCAAGGTCTGGTTCAGCAAGGAAGTCAGAGAACAGAGGAGACGCTTTATGAAGGGGGGCGACTCGGGGTTGAGATGCGGGGGCTGCTCTCTGAATTTTGCGGATGTAGACCGATGCGTATCTCACGCATTTATTACAGCGAAGAAGCAGCCATAGGTTTTCAATACGGCTGAACAAACTCCTCTTCCTCTACGGCTATAACGCCCTTGCTTATATGCCTGAAGACATAGACGGCGGTGAAGAAGATCGCGCATATATTTAATATAAGTGCGAGGATAGCGGGGGCAAGCGTGCCGAACAGGGGTATGAGGATATAGCATCCTGAGGCCATAAGCAGTATCTTGAGCGTATCTACGGAAGCCACTACGTTCGGCTTCTCTATAGAGAACAATGCCACGCGTATTGTTCCGTTGGTCGCCGTAGCTATGGCACTGAAGAGGAGCCAGTTGAATATGGGCACAGTCTCGAGATAGCGCTCACCAAAGAAGAAGGGGATTATCTTGTCGGATATGAAGAGCATAGGAAGAGCGGCTATGGCTATGTAAAGTGAGACCTTGAGCGCGACTTTAAGATAATACCTGAACTCATCCGCCTGCCTGAACCTCGATACCCTGGGGAGCAGTACAGTAACAAGGGAGCTGGTTATTATCGGAAAGATCAGTGTAAGGTTTACAGCAAGCCCGTATATGCCGGCTGCCTTGCTGTCTGCCATCTTTGCAATCATGAATATCCCGATATATGGCAGGACAGTAACACAGATATTGCTTACAAACCGCCACTTGCTGTATGAAACAAACCTGCTCAGGAGGTTCTTCACAACTATCTTCTCCGGAAAGAGCTTGCCCCTGAGTTCCCTGAAGCCCAGAAGGACCCCCAACAGGGGTGCGAATACAAAAGCGGAAACAGCAGAGAATGTGTCTATGCCTCTGAACAGGAATATCATGGCAGCCACCGCCAGGAACTTGGCAAGGTCCACCAGTAGCTGAAGCATGACCGACCTTCTGAAGAGCTGATAAGCGTGGAGCGCTGACCTTATATATCCGAATACAGCGATGCCGAGTACCCCGGATGATACCAGTTTGATGAGCGGGGCCAGATCGGGGTAGTCATACAGCCTTGTAGAGATCATGTCAGCGGCAATGAAGGTCAATACCGCAAAGATAAGGGCGGTGGCCAGCCTTATGCGGAATGCCATGCGGAGCACGCTGTCGGCATCAGCTGCCCTGTTTGCCGCAAGATAAGATGAAGTGAACTTCACGATCGGCGCCTCCATTCCTAACTCGGCCAGCCTGGAGACGATTATCATGATAGACAGGGCCATATTAAATAGTCCGAAATCGCTCACTGAGAGCTCCCTTGAGATGAGCAGGACCGCAAGGAACCCCAGGCCGGCAGCTGAAACGTTTCCGGTGATGACCAAAGAGAGGTCTTTTGCCGAGCGGGATGTTACAAGATTGACTATGTTAGAATTCTTCATAGCATTGATGATGAACTTTAGATCTTCTAATGTCAATTACTTTTTAAGAAAGGGGCTGGGCTTTCCAGATGAACCTGATCATTAATTTCACGCCTACCGGCATGATACCTACAAAGAAGATGACGCCCCACGTTCCAGTCAGTGGCAATGAGATTGTGATGATGTGCATGAAGCCTTTGAGATCGGCAGAATGACAGATCGCCCTCTCAGTTTCTGCATGATCACAACATTCTATCCGCCTTACAATTTCGGCGGGGATGGGATATTCATTCACAGGTTGTCTAATGAACTGGCGCGTAACGGGCATAAGGTTGATGTAATCCACTGTATTGATTCATACCGTCTTCTGTCAGGCCGGGAGCCGGAGCAGGGCTATGACGACCATCCGAACGTGACTGTGCACGGGCTCAAAAGCAGGGCCGGCTTCCTGTCCCCCTTGCTGACACATCAGACAGGCATTCCTTTCTTTAAATCATCCCGCATAAAGGAGATACTGAAGAAGGGTTTTGACGTTATCCATTATCACAACATCTCGCTTGTCGGCGGCCCAAGGGTATTACAGTATGGAGAGGGCGTCAAGCTTTATACGATGTATGAGTACTGGCTGCTCTGCCCCACGCACCTCCTGTTCAGGTTCAATCGTGAAGCATGTCAAAAAAAACATTGCATGCTCTGCAGCCTTATTTACAGAATACCGCCGCAGTTGTGGAGGTATACAGGTATGCTGAAGAGAAACGTTAGGCATGTGGATGCCTTTTTAGCGATGAGCCATTTCTGCAAAGATATCCATGAAAAGATAGGGCTTGATATACCTGTCAGGTATCTGCCGAGCTTCTCCTCCTCTGAAGGGATAGCGGATAACCTGTCAGAAGAAGCGGGCCATAATATGCCGGAGAGGCCTTATTTCCTTTTTACAGGACGTCTGGTGAGATTGAAAGGCCTTCATACGCTTATCACCGTCTTTCGTAATTACAGGAAAGCGGACCTGCTTATTGCAGGCGCCGGCAGTGATGAGCCAAAGCTTAAAAAGCTGGCACAGGGCATACCCAATATCCATTTCCTTGGCTATGTCTCAGACACCCGGCTCAGTTCACTCTACCGTCAGGCAGCTGCATTGATCGTTTCGTCTGTATGTTTTGAAGTCAGCCCGTTAGTGATCATGGAGGCTTTCAGAGAGAAGACCCCTGTCATTGTGAGAAATATCGGAGGTATGCCGGAACTCGTCCAAGAGAGTGGCGGCGGGCTGATATATGAAACGGATGATGAACTGGTGGACGCGATGGAGAGTCTCCTGGAGAACAGATCAGGTCGGGATGAGCTTGGCATGAAAGGATACGAGGCATATTGCAAGAACTGGACAGCTCAAGCCCATGTTAATCAGTACCTTGAGCTGATACGGGAGATAGCGGATGCCGGTGGTAAGGGCATAAATGAAAAATAGTCTGGCAGAAAGCTTATGCAAAACATGAGAAAGAGAGGCCGGAACTGTCTTTATGTCAGGTAAGTCCATTTCCGGTATTATCGGCTATTATTATATATGAGTGTTATTGATGATCTGAAAATGTACGGCCGGTTCGCTTTTGGGCTGCGGGGCTTTTTGCTTAAGACTATTAGTCTGGAGGAAGCGCGAAGGACCATAAAGCAGCTGGTATCTGATCGTGAGAATAACTTTCTGCGCCTTATCGAGCGTGGTGTTTACGGATATCCGCAGAGTCCCTATATCCCATTGCTGAAGATGGCAGGCTGCGAATTTGGCGACATAAAGGCGATGGTAAAAAAGAAGGGCCTCGAAGATACGCTGCTTGCCCTGCGGCAAGCCGGGGTGTATGTAACATTTGAGGAGTTTAAGGGAAGAAAACCGATTATAAGGGATGGAATGGAACTGCATGTTTATGCAAACAGCTTTGATAATCCTTTTCTTAATGGTCACTACTATTCTGAAACCGGCGGGTCAACAGGGGCCGGGACCAGGATAGAACATGACCTTGAACACTTGTCAATCGGCGCTGCTCATGAAATGGTTACCCAGCATGCGCATGGTGCCCTTGATATGCCGTTTGCGACCTGGCGCGGGGTCCTTCCTGACGGCAGCGGTTTTAATGATATACTGAGACAGGCTCACAGCGGACACATTACGCAAAAATGGTTTTCCCCGTTCGATCCATATGATTTTAAACCGCCTGCGCTGAAATATCGCCTTTCTTCATTGCTGACCGTTCTTATCGGCCGCTTGCTCGGGGTTAATCTTCCATGGCCTGAGGAGGTAAAGATAGAGCAGGCCTCTCTGGTGGCGCACTGGGTAGCTGATACTCTCCGGCAGCATGGTTCCTGCCTGATATCAGCTCCGGCAAGCAGGGCATTGAGGGTCTGTATCGCTGCGCGTGAAGAAGGCATGGACTTTACAGGGGCTGTCTTTAAGATCGCGGGTGAACCAATAACCCCTGCTAAGGTCCGGGGTATTGTAAATACAGGTGCCAGGATTTATACAACATATGGATTTACAGAAATAGGCCGTATCGGCATGGGATGCAGTGAACCGCTTGAGGCGAATGACCTGCATTTATGTAAAAGCATCTGTGCGATGATCCCGTATGACCGCCTGGTGCCGGGCACTGATATTGAGGTCCCTGCTTTTAACTTCACCTCCCTGCTTCCTACGGCGCCTAAGATCCTTCTGAATGCGGAGAGTGATGATTACGGCATCATAGAGAAAAGGGCATGCGGGTGCCCTTTGGGTGAACTCGGGTTCACAGAACACATTCGAAGAATTCACAGCTTTCATAAGTTAACAGGTGAAGGGGTAACGCTGGTGGGCAGTGATATGATACACATTCTGGAAGAGGTGCTGCCCGGACGATTCGGGGGAAGCCCTCTGGATTATCAATTGATTGAGGAGGAAGACAGGGACGGCTTTACCAGGGTCATTCTTATAATAAGCCCCAAGGTAAAGATAAATGACGAAGATGAAGTGATAGATGCAGTCCTGGGCTTTATGAAGAAGTCCAGCTTAATGGCTGACTCTGCACGCAGTATATGGAGCCAGGCGCACACTCTCAGGGTGAGGCGCGAGGAGCCGAGATGGACCGAGAGAGGAAAGCTTATGAGCTTAAGAGTGGAAAAGCGTTATAAAGGTCGTTCATAATAAGCATCGGCTGTTAATAGTATGATGGATTATTGCCGGCCATATTGCTCTTCCCTGAAAAATAATTATTATGGAGTAATGGATAATGGATGATTATTTAAAAATTGAAAAGGCATTGAATGGTAAGCCTCAGCGCTGGAGCGATCAGATATTTGAGCCTTCTGCGGAAAAGTGTATACGTGATGGGAAATATATCGTAGGGGTGCTGGAAGGCGAGGGTATAGGCCCTGAAATAATAAGTGCTGCCTTAATTGTGCTTTCTGCGCTTGAATCAAAAGGAGAGTGCAGTTTTGAGGTCAGGAAGGGAGGCCCGATAGGCCGGGATGCAGAATTGCAGTATGGAAAAGCACTCTGCGATCCGGTGGTTGATTTCTGCAGAGATATCTTTTCAAAAGGCGGAGCAGTTCTGGCCGGCCCCGGAGGCGGACGGTTTGTTTATGACATGCGCAGGGAGTTTGACCTTTTCTGCAAAATAAGCCCGATAAGGGGCTTTGAAGAGCTCCGAAATACATGCCGGATACCCCATAGGTATCTAACCGGCACTGACATCATTTTGATCCGTGAAAATTCTTCCGGTATATATCAGGGCCGGTGGAGCGAGACGGTGACCGGTAAGGATGGGAGAAGAGCGGAGCACTCCTTCTGCTATACCGAAAGGGAAGTCTGCAGGATCTTGAAAGTCGCGGCAAAAACAGCTCAACTGAGGCAGGGGGAGATAACTGTAGTATTCAAGGATGCCGGCATTCCTTCCATCAGCAGGCTATGGCATGATTGCATGCTTAAGATCGCATCTGAATTCGGTGTCAGGAGCAGGTTAATGGATATTGATTATGCCGCTTATTACCTGATACAGCATTCTCAGGAGCTGGATGTCGTTGTGTCCCCGAATCTCTTCGGAGATATACTCTCTGATGTTGGCGGAGTTCTGCTTGGTTCAAGAGCGCTTTCTTATTCCGGGAATTTTTCAGAAGATGGGTCAGGGGTATATCAGACAAATCATGGTGCCGGATATGATATAGCCGGCACCGGCCGTGCCAACCCCATTGGACAGATATTTTCTCTGGCCATGATGCTGCGTGAAAGTTTTGGGCTTATGAAAGAGGCTTTGCTCATTGAAAGCGCTGTTACACATGTCTGGCGTCAGGGATGGCGGACTGCTGACCTGGCAGAGGATTCCTGCCGTCTGGCAGGAACGCAGGAGATGGGAGAACTGATAGCAGAAACCATAACCCGGATGTACAGTTCAATTGAAAAGGGATGAAGCCGGTACTTTTGCTGGTTGACCTGCAGAATGATTTTTTGCGGACGCGTTCCCTTGAACCTGCGGCCGGCAAGGTTATTGAGCGTGCCTCTGCACTTCTCGCCGGGTGCAGATCATCAGGGATACCTGTGATCCATATATGGACGACGGTAAGGCCAGGCGGTGAGATCTATATGCCTCACTGGAAACGACTTGAGAAGATGCCATGCATAGATGGGACAGAAGGGCATGCTGTTCCAATATCCCTTCAGCCTGTCAGATCAGAAAAGATCGTTCATAAGGCCTTTTTCAGCGCTTTTGAAGATGGCGTGCTTGA
Source organism: Thermodesulfovibrionia bacterium (assembly GCA_030646035.1). Taxonomy (NCBI): domain Bacteria; kingdom Pseudomonadati; phylum Nitrospirota; class Thermodesulfovibrionia; species Thermodesulfovibrionia bacterium. Next base: position 125,147 of record JAUSMY010000061.1, read on the forward strand.
TAATCTTCTGGATTCGCTGAAATCTGATACAATTCTGATTGCAGGTTTATACCTTCATGGATGTATCAGGGCTACGGTCCTTGACGCTTACCAGAGAGGCTATAAAATATTTGTTGCAGAAGATGCTGTTTCCAGTAATGACCCGCTTCATTCTGCGGTGACCCGCCGTTACCTTGAGAAGAGGGCGGCAGATTTTATTCCGGTCTGCGATATGCTGTCTTTCTCAGGCAAAAAAGAAGAGAATTACATGCATGGCGATAATGCTCCGGCTTTGCTTCCTGCAATGGTTATCGCCGATGCCCCGGCAGAGATCGGTTCATCAGAGTGTTTTGAGCATATATCCCCAAGGGGGAAGAATGAGAGCCTGTGGAGAGTTCCGATCTGCGGGGATAAGCAGGTATCGGAGGCAACCTCTGTTGCGTATGAGAGCTGGTTGGAATGGAGGGACACGCCTCTTTCATATCGTGCCGAGAAATTAAGATGTCTTTCTGTTTTGCTTGAGGCAGAGTCACGGGAGCTATCGGAACAGATGGCGTATGAGATCGGCAAGCCGGTTGCTTATGGAGAGGCTGAAGTAGCGCGGAGCATTGCATTGCTTAAGGCTGTATCACAGCATGCGTCAGACAGATTGCTGAGAAAATGCAGCACAGGATCCCGGCTCCGTTACCGGCCTCAGGGCGTTATCGCTGCAATAACACCGTGGAATAATCCGTTGGCGATCCCGCTTGGAAAGATCGCTCCCGCATTGATATATGGAAACACTGTTGTATGGAAACCTGCTCTTGAGGCATCATCAATTGCCCTAAGAATAATGAATCTCCTGAAGTCAGCGGGATGCCAGCCCGGTACGGTTAATCTGGTATGCGGTAACCGCTCAACCGCTTCAGCTTTAATGTATGATGAGCGTGTAGATGCCGTGACGCTGACAGGGTCTCTGGCAGCAGGTTATTCGGCACAGGATATCTGTGCAGGGCGGCATATTCCTTTACAGGCCGAATTGGGAGGGAATAATGCATCGATAGTCTGTTCGGATTATGATCTTAAAGAGGCTGCCCTTAAGGTTGCAGAGGCCGCATTTGGTTCAGCCGGCCAGAGGTGTACCGCTAACCGGAGGGTAATTGTCATGAGCCGATGCTATGATGACTTTTTAAAACACCTTATTCAAAAGGTGAGAGATCTTGCGTGGGGCGATCCGATAGAACAGAAGACACAGGTTGGTCCCCTGATATCTTCTGCGTCATGTTCTCGGGTCGATGCAGCGGTATCAAGGGCAATGGAAGGGGCAAGAGATGTTTTTGTGCCGCATCGCAAGACACGCGAATATGAAGAACTTGCCTGTACGGGTATGTATTATCCTCCAACCATCATATGCTGTGACGATAATTTGCATGAGATAGTCCAGGAAGAGACTTTCGGCCCGGTACTCGTGGTGCAGAGAGCAATTGACTGGGATCATGCAGTAGCACTCTGTAACGGGGTAAAGCAGGGCCTCGTGGCGTCAGTATTCACGGCTTCAAAGCGGATGCAGAAGAAATTCCTGAATGATGCACAGGCCGGGATACTGAAGATCAATAGCGCAACCGCAGATGCAGGAGTAGAAGAGCCGTTTGGAGGCTGGAAGGCATCTGGTATCGGGCCGCCTGAACATGGAGTGAGTGACCGTGAATTTTACACCCGTACCCAGACAGTATATTATTAAAAACAAAATTCTGATCTTAAAACAGATATGTAATTTGGCGGAGAATACTTGATGGACAACAGCCCTTTTGTTTCGGTCATCATACCGGCGCATAATTCCGGCGCATTTATAGAGCGGTGCATATCTGCCGTCCTGACATCATCATATCCATCTTATGAGGTCATAGTCGTGGATGACGCCTCTACCGATGATACGGCTGAAACAGCCCGAAGGCTCGGGGCAACGGTCATTCATCTGACAGAACAGTCAGGCCCCTCAGCCGCCCGTAATTATGCCGTATCAAAGGCCATGGGAGAGATCATCTTCTTTGTTGACTCCGATGTTGAGATAAAGAGCGGGACCATATCAAGGGTAGCAGATAGCTTTCAGAAGAGTCCTGATATAGCGGCGCTCTTCGGCTCTTATGATGATGAACCTGCTGAAAAGAACTTTTTATCACAGTACAAGAACCTCTTTCACCATTACATACATCAGCAGTCAAGCAGCGATGCCAGGACATTCTGGGCCGGCTGCGGCGCTATACGCAAGGATATCTTTAAGAAGATGGGAGGTTTTGACCATGCCTGCTTTGCAAAGCCTTCTATAGAGGATATAGAGATCGGCTTAAGGATAAAGGAGGCGGGATACAGGATTCTTCTGGACAAGGAACTGCAGGTCAAGCACCTTAAGCAGTGGAGGCTTAAATCGTTTCTCCGTGCCGAGATAATTTACAGGGCCATCCCGTGGTCGAACCTTATCCTTGAGAACAATGAGAAGATCAATGACCTTAACCTCAAGACATCGCACAGGGTGAGTGCCGGGCTTACGGGGCTGTCGGTGCTGCTTCTGCCTTTTTCACTTGTCAAGCCCCAGCTTCTTTACAGTATATTCATCTTTCAGGCGCTTGTCCTTCTTTTTAACATCAGGATGTACCGCTTCTTCTTTGAGCGCAGGGGGCTGATCTTTGCAGTGCGGGTTTTTCTGATGCAGGTTCTTTATTACCTGTACAGCGGAGCCACGTTTGTAATATGCTGGATCATGTACAGGTTTCTCAGCAAGAAACTGAGCTATGATTAGCAGCCCGAAAAGTTGCCTTAATGGATGATATTAAGTATCATTTAAGAGTTTAAGGCCTTTCTTTTTTTGGGAGCGTATAAGGTTCTGGTGTCCTTCTCGGTCTTCAAAACCGTTGTTGCCTGGCCAAAACCGGGCAGGGTGGGTTCGATTCCCACACGCTCCCGCCACTCTTGCTTTATAAACCAATGAGTTACACGGTTTTTTCACGCTAAAAACAGTCACCAAATAAGTTTTTTGAGAATCAATTTTGAAGGGGGGAAAGGAAAAGAGAAAATTGAGTGTAGTAGGTTTGTAGCACTAATGAACTTTCTTCATTAGTGCTTTCATTCTTGCTTTTGGAGCTTTTTCAAAAATTTCTCCACTAATGCTTTTTAAATCATCATTCATTTTATAAGTCCATCTGTTTATTTCATCTTCATATATCAGTGTTGGCCCGGGAAGAACATCAACAGTGGCTTCTAAAAAACCCTTTTTGAGGCCATAAACTTCACCCCAGCTTATGATAATATCTGCATTTTTTTCATCAATTCTTTCCACAATAAGCATTCCATCAAGATAGTTATTCCACTTCCCTTCCCATTTTCCAGAAAAAGCAGCAAACTCACTTGGTACGTTTTGAGAAGGAGAAATAATGTTAATAGATGAAGGTAATGGAGTTGATGCGCAACTGACTAATAAGGAAAGAAAGGAGAAAACACAAATAGAAAGTAAATATGCTCTTATGTTATTTCTAATTAATAACACGTATAAGCTCCCCTTCTGTACGTGAATTAACTGTTTCATCTTTACAACTAATTGATAGTTTATTTAATTCATTTTTAATTGAAACAGTGCAAGTTTCGTATGTATCTCGATATATCATTATTGGTCCTGACAAAATAGCAGCTTCATGATATTGATACATTGAATTCCCGCTATTTGGATCAATTCTGCTGACTATTATATTGGCTACTGCATTGTCTATTTGTTCTACAACAAGAATTATCTCTGAGCCAATAGATAAGGTCCCCTTCCATTTCCCTGATAAAGCTGCTATCTCAGATGGAAGATCTTTTGATGGCGGTATAATGTTAATTGTTTCAGGGAGATATGAAGAAGTGGAAGTACAATTTATAAATACAAATGCAAAGATAATAAATATTGTTAGTCTTAATATTTGTTTCTTCATCAATGTTATTTATTTAATAATTGCTCTAAATCAACGCGTTTCAATTGAGCTTTAAATGTGTAGTTTTCAACTGAGTCATGTATTATTCCTTCCAGACTGTTTAAGTCACGATTCATTGTATATGTTATCTTGCCTTGATTTCTATCAATCCACTCAATTGAGGGGCCTGAAATCACGTTTGCAGTTGCATATTGATATCCACCAGGGCCACCTGGAGAATCTCCCCAGCTATAAATAACATTAGCACTCTGAGTGTTAATTTCTTCAACTACAAAAGTAACATTTAATGCTCCAAAAAATATGCCTTGCCATGCACCAGAGAAAGCCGCTACCTCGGGTGGAACATCTGAAGAAGGGGGAACTATATTTATTGTTTCAGGAAGAGGAGTTGTTGAACATGCAACAATTACAACGAAAGATATGAAAATGAAAAATCTTTTCAAAATATGACGTTTTATCATAATGCGTTCCTTTAACATTATTTTGTTTAATGGGATTAACTATACTAATTAGTTCTATCAAATATATATAAATAGATAGCATTTGGCAAGGCATTTTATTGTCAAGGTTAAAAACCCCTTGATAGTGACTAAAAACAAAGGTTTTAAACTATAATGGAATCTTACGCCCGCCATTAAACTTCTTTGCCGAACATAATTACACAGATTTCAAATCAATTTCCTGAAGCGATCAGATTGTTCTCATACTTGAAGTTGTAAAAACGTAAACCAGCCGGGTCATCATTGCAGTAAATTGTTAATCCCCTAAACACCCCGAGATCTTTAAAGTAATATGTGTTGTAGTTTTTATAAATCTGCTGGTCTACGGAATGAACCAAAGAGCCGTCTGATGCAAAGAAGTCGATCTTTACTGAGATTGGAGACTCCGCATGTCCCATTACAAAGCTGATAAATGTCGCATCACTATCCAAAATAACAGATAGAGGGCCATTGTAATTTATGTCCGGCACTATTGTGTTAACTGTCCCAAGCGGTTCTATGATCAAATCTCCGAGAGGTGAAAGCGTTAAAGGGTTTGAAGGCGCGCCAACGACTTCCGCCCCTGATAATGTTTCCCCTTTAAAGATTTGCGCAAAGCTGGCACCGGGCACCTTTATGTAAGTGGCGGAGTTGGCAGTGCTGAGGTCGATGAGCTGGCCAGGCAAGGCATTACCTGCAAAAGTGAAAAGTATTGTGATTGCAGTTAAAACAATGACGGTTTTTTTCATTTTAATCCCTCCATGCTGCAGTATTATGGATATTGCCAACTTTGTGTTCTCATAATAATACACAGACTTCCTATTTGTAAACATTAAAATAGTATCCATGGCTTTCTTATTGATGAACGGCCTGGTTAAGACCCTTGATCCTCTTGTCCTCTGAATTAATGATAAGCATTGTATCTTCACCGGTCTCTTTGCCAAAGTGTTCAAAGGCCGCCACTATGAGGTAGTCCATGGCCTTGCGAAGGTTGAAACTGGTGTCGCGAATATAGGCCTTTCCGGTCCATAACGGCTGGGAAGTCTTGGATAGCTTTTCAGCGCTGAAAAGCCTCAATGTAAGCTCTTTGATGTATTCGGTCTCTGTATTTGTGCTGCGGCTGCTCTCAAAGCGATTGGTAAATGGGGTTGGTGTATAACCGCTTTCTCTGGAGGAAATGGCCTTTCCGGTATCTATGCTGTATTCAAAAAGCAGGACATAATCCGCATTCGAGAGGTTATCCGCAGGTATGTAGCCGTAGGCTGCAAGCGCCTTTTTTATCTTCTCAACTGTCTCTACCTCAAGGATCAGGTTGCCGGTTTCCTTTTTTGTATAGACCAGGACCCGCTTCCCTTTTATTGTTGAAGAGCTTTCATCAAGGTCAGCGTTTACATAAAGTTCGTAGCTGGCAACATGCCTGTTACAGGCGTAAAGGATGAGGAATATGCATGTAAATGCCGCTGCTCTGTAAAATATTTTCAATAGTTTATCCATATTCATATTTAATATTGCCCGGTTATTATAAAACACTTCTGCAATATATGGATATTCAGGCAAGGAAGGATCTGGAAATAATTTGCCGCTGAAAAAAAAGTGCCTTTAAACCGGGTTACCTCTGAAATGAACCGCTGGGCTTGACGCCTGCGGCGCCGCTTCCCATCATCTTTTCGAGCTCTTCCGGCAAAGGAGAGGTCGTGATCGCCTGTTCTTTGTCGATGCTGCCTTCCCTGAAAAGTTTGAGCAAAGCCTGGTTCATCGTCTGCATGCCGTATTTGGACTGGCCGGTCTGCATCATTGAGTAGATCTGCTCTATCTTGCCTTCCCTTATGAGGTTTCTTATGCCCGGAGTAGGCACAAAGACCTCAGCTGCCATGCACCGCCCGCCGCCTTTTTTTGCCAGGAGATTCTGGGATATTATGCCTTCAAGAACAAAGGAGAGCTGGACCTTTACCTGGGCCTGCTGGGCTGTAGGAAAGATATCTAATATACGTGTAATAGTCTGAATGGATGTATTGGTATGCAGTGTGCCGAAAGTAAGATGGCCTGTCTCCGCGATGGTAAGCGCGGCCTCAACGGTCTCAAGGTCTCTCATCTCACCGATGAGGACAACATCAGGGTCCTGCCTGAGGATGTACCGTAAAGCATTCTTAAATGATGCTGTATCTGAGCCTACCTCTCTCTGATTCACAAGGCACTTCTGATGGTTATGAAGGAATTCTATCGGGTCTTCAATAGTTATGATATGCCCCTGGTGCTCTTTGTTTATCTTGTCGATTATTGCGGCAAGCGTTGATGATTTTCCTGAGCCGGTAGGGCCTGTCACAAGAATGAGGCCCCTGAGCTTTGTTGTGAACTCTTCGCTTACTACGGGCGGCAGGCCGAGTTTGTCAAACGGCATTATATCGTAAGGTATCGTCCTTAAGGCTGCGGACATCGCGCCCCTCTGCATGAACATATTCGCCCTGAAACGGCAAAGGCCCTTCACGCCGAAAGAGAGGTCAAGTTCGTTTGTCTCTTCAAACTTATTCTTCTGCTTCTCAGTAAGAACACTGTACAGAAGTGTTTTTGTATCAGCAGGAGTAAGGATAATATCATTTGCAGGGATGAGCTCGCCGTCTATCCTCATACGCGGAGGAGACCCGGAACTTATATGAAGGTCAGAACCGCCTTTTTTAACAAGAATTTCAAGCAGGTCATATAACGATTGAGTTGACATGTGTTAATTGTAAGAGTTTATCTGATAATTTTCAACTTAAATTATTATTATCGGGGACGAAGCATGTCTGAGAGGATATTTTCTATCTCGTTTTCATTGTTTGAAGGCGTTGGTACGCTGCCAAAGAGTTCCCATCTTTCAGCATGTTCAACTGCTTTGCCGGGTCCCAAAACCACAAGCGGTGAGAGCGTCTCCATCTCAAGCATAAAGTCATTTGTGTATGTCTCGTATGAAACTCCGAAATCAGGATAAAGGGCATCGGCCTGATGTTCATGGTATTTGATAAAGAGATTGTTGTGGTTAAAGTAAGCGGCCCAGCCGTTCTCATTGGGAATGCCGAACTTCAAAGGCGCTTTAACAGCGGCATCCTGATTTAGAATGATGTATTTTTCTCCGAGTGTTATTCGCGGGTCACTAAGTTTAGTGTAAGGCCAGAGCGAGACAACACGGTTCGGCAGAAGGCCTGTGTCATTCCCTGTGATAGGCACTATCTCTTTCCCTCCCGCTGCCATTGCTGTAAGGCTCCAGACCGAGAGTACGACATTTGCCTTCCCTTTATTGATAAGCCTGTGAAGCAGATGCACTTTAGTGCTGTCAGCAGACAGTGTGATCTCCATCTCTTTTTTTATGCCTGTCAATATTTCCGTGTCCTGTGAGACCTTGATCCCGCCTTTTATCTCTTCCCATTCTACAGTGCTGTTATCAGGCTGATATGTGCGAACGCGGTCTTCAGGACTGTGCCATAACCGATGTCCCCCGTATATCTTCCACTCATCTCCGCCTGTCATGCCCTTTGTCGACTCGACAACGCAAAGCTCGTTCTCTTTACCGATAAACCCGTATCTGATTATCCTCGGCCCGACATCGGTCGTCACTATAAGATCAACGATGCTGTTTGATATCTGTACGCAGTTGTCCCAGCCTGCGAATGATATTTTTTGTATGGTCATTTTTGGCATTCTATGTTTCCATTATATCGTATCAATTATACAATTTTATAAGTTTTGCAAAGAAATGGCTCATAACAGTTCCTGTATTTGCAAACATAAGCATATAGAAAATCCTTATGACCCCTATAAGTCTATTGAGTTTGATAAAAGCAGACGTATACAATTACGCTCATATTGCTTGGAATTAACTTATTGATTAATGACTTTTTGATAATAATAAACATTAGGAGGAGTTGAGATGAAAAAGTTTTTATTTGTATTGGTGGGGTTATTTCTTTTACTGGTGAATTTCAATTTTGTTTTAGCTGTGGAAAATCCTGAAGAAGAGTTAAGTCCTAATGAAGCGTTTAAGAAATATATTGTTGAAGGGCGCTCAAGAGAAATGCGAGAATCGGCTGAAAAATGGAAAGCAAAGGAAAACAATATCCCAAACGGAACGGATCTCAATAATACCTCCGATTCAAACAACTCTTTAAAGTTCAAGTCTAATAATATTTCCAATGATTCTACTCGTTATTTTGTTGAAAACAAGGGTCAAATTGATAAGCAGGTCAAGTTTTATCTTATGAGTGACGAATATAGGGTTTACTTTACAGATACTTCCGTATATTTTCATTATTTATATCCGGCTAAAAGAAAATTATTCAGCAATGTAAATAATATTAGTGAAACAACACCTTCGCTTCCGTCTGACAAAAATGATGACCTGATCTTCAATCTGAATATTCTTAACGCGTTTGATAAAAACGATACTCCTCAGATCAACGGCAGAAACATGCTTAAGAATAAAGAGCATCATGTTGTTGGTGATAGCTCTCTAAAAAAGACCATTGAAGTTCCTACATATTCAGAAATCATATATCAGGAAGTTTATAAAGGGATCGATCTTGTCTATAAGATAGTAGATAAAAAAAGTTTGAAGTATGAGTTCATTGTTAAACCAGGAGCTGATCCAAAACCTATTCTGCTTGCTTACAATTTAGTTGATTCCCTGGGAATTAACAAGGAGGGAGACCTTGTTGTAAGAACCGATTGGGGAGAATTAATAGAGCAAAAGCCGTCAATTTATCAGGAAATAGATAAGAAACATGTTGAAGTAAGCGGTGATTTTATAGTGGTTCCGAACAAGGTTGATGCAACTAACCTCAGTACATATCATTTTGAGATAGGCAAGTATGATCCTAATTATCCTTTGATCATTGATCCGTTAATATCTTTTAGCCCTAAAAATAACGGGAAAACATATGACACATCAGTTGTAGCGACATTTGAAGTACAGCAAGATCCAGCTTTTATAACGGATGGATTTTCTTTGGAAAGTGGAGGTGTTCAGGTCACATCTGTAACTAAAAAATATAACGATTCGCAAACCTTAAGATTCCATTATGATTATTACGATTCTTACGGACAGCTTATTAACGGTCATGGATATTATAATGAAGCCGAAGCAAGTTATATTGAAAAGATTGTATGTAAAGAAAACACAACATGTCATGCGGTTCCCCATTATGAATTAGAAGAATGTCACATGGCGAGCCTGACACCCGAAGATGATTTATCACCTTTTACATATTACACAGCTTCTGTTGATAATAAATCTACAACTTTCCTTACAGCTGAATCTATTGCATCTAAAGAGGTTGAGGTAGTCAGGGGTAATTTATCATCTTATAATCCAACATCGAGGTTTTACTCATCTGTTGCAATGGATGATGCCGGGGATTTTGTTGTTGTATGGCAAAAACAAGCTGAAATGGATTTTCATGCAGGGCCAACAGGCAGTTATGGCAGATCTGTAGTGGTAGGAGATTATAATGGAGATGGAAAGGCGGATTATGCTACGGATTATCTTGAAAATGGTTTCATTTCATGGAGAGTTTATCTGTCAACCATAGATCCATCTACAAATGAGGTTAAGTTTGTTGATTCCTATAACTGGCTTGCAGGTGAGCAAAGTGGTACTGATTCATACGCAGCTCATTCAGGTGATATCAATGGCGACGGTAAAGATGATCTGGTAGTAGCAATGAATGGCACTGTTTATGTCTACTTCGCGTCTCCTGTCGGGCAGACCGCTACCTATTTTGACCTTAACTATTTAGTTGCCGGTACATATGAGAACACGATTGTAGTTGGTGACTTCAATGGGGATGGATTATATGACTATGCTGCTGATTCATCTAATGGGACAGTATGGGAAGTTCATATTTCAGCAGGTAGCTCGTTTGATCCACCTGCAGTATGGCTTACAACTCCGAATATTGATTATTTAAATGTCGTTTTCTCAGATGATTTAAATGGAGATGGCAGAGATGATATCGCTATAGTTGCAAAAGCTACTGATCCGGAGGGTGATTATACATATGTAGATTTTTATTTATCAGTAGTTGCCCCCACCAGTTTCCAGCAAACGTCTCTTTCTTCGGGGTCGACACTTTATGATGATTTTATTAACCATAGGGCGGGTTTTATCATCGGCAATTATACCGGCAATGAGGTAAGGAGTGGCATGTATTGGTCTGGTGTTAATGGAGTTACAATTTGGTCTGGTTCATATGTGGGTATTGATTTTAATGTAACAACGGATACTTATAACTATACGGGTGATTTTGATGGTGATGGAAAAGATGATCTACTGTTTTCAAAAAACGGTTCTGTTTACGTTTATAATTCCCAAAGTATTGATACCGGCGTTTACGCCAGGATGTATTCTGCAAATGGTATCCCTAAAGCTACGTCTGGTAATCCTAACGGTAACGCCTTTAACATAAAAAGAACCACTTACACAGATTGGGCGCATGGACCTGAAGTCGCAATGTTTTCAGATGGCAGTTTTATCGTTGTTTGGACTGAGTATAAGACAGTCTATGCTCAAAAGTTTTTAGCCAGTGGAGCAGCTATGCCCGAGATTATGGTTGCTGATATGGGACGCTATGTTTATCACCCAAGGGTTGTGGTAGATGGCAGTGGTAATTTTGCTGTTTCTTTTTATGAGATGCAACCACTTGGGAAAAAACCTAATAAGTCTAATTATGATCCTGATGAAGGGCATATATATTTGCAGAGATTTAATTCTGATGGTTCCCCTGATGGAAGTTTGGAGACGGTTGGTGAGGGTTATCATGTGCATTCACTTAGTATGAATAAAGGAGGGGATATTGCTGTATCACTATTGTGGTGGCAAGATTGGGGTGGGTACAATGGGTTAGTCCATGGTAGTGATCCTAATGTTATAAACGGGGATCTTACAAGATTTGTTGTCTTTCCACATGATGGCGGCAGGATAGATCCGGCAAGAATGCCTACTAACAGGGCATGGTTAAGTATTCCGTTGATTGATTCCAATAAAAATGTAAAATTGGTTACCACATATGGCTGGTCATTTGATGAAGTAATAGCTTATTCATGTGATTATGTTGGAGGTGCTTATCCTTCATATAATTGTGATCAAAATTATAAAACCGTTCCTGAGAGCAATATATGGAGTAATACAGGGTCAAAAAATGATCCGACAATGAAGTATGGGGTATCTGCGGCTAGTCTGCCTGATGATGGATTTATGGTGACGTGGCACACTCAAGGTCAGAATTGCGGTGGTGAGGGGATATATGCGAGAAAATTTAATAAATTCGGGGAGCCATATGGCCCTGAGTTTCGTGTTAATTCGTATGATAATTTAAAAGATGCTAATGGAAATGTGATATTGACAGATGCAGAAGAATCTGTTGATGAGGTAGACGGGTGTTTTCGAATATTTAGTGAAGAAGCATCTGTAGCTGTAGCTGCTAACGGTAATTTTGTGGTTGCGTGGAATACTCATGATAAAAATCATATTACTAGTAATGAGATAAGCTTTAGTAAAGGTGATGGTTATGGAGTAAGGGCAAAGGTATATATTGATGGTGATACTGATGATGACGGTATGCTGGATGACTGGGAAATCGCCAATGGTCTTGATCCAAATAATCACAACGATGCAAATATAGATAACGATAATGACGGTTTTACAAATTTAGTAGAGTATATTTCAGCAACTGACCCTAATAATGATGCTAGCGCTCCTCTTCCTCACACATGGACAGGACTTGGAAGAAACACACTTGCTTCAAATCCTGCGAACTGGTCAGATAATCAAATCCCTCAGAGCGGAGATGACATAATTTTTAACTACACTGCAATAAAAGATTGCGATTGGAATATAAGTATTACACCTTCTTCATTTACAGTTAACACCGGCTTTCCTGGCACTATAACTATTAATAATAGTGTCGAAGAACTTATTGTTTCCGGCGGCATTAACATTGCTGGCGGCAGGTTAGATTTAAATAATAAAGATATCACTGTGAACGACAATATAACAATTAAAAGCACATTATATAATGCCGGACAGATAACAGTAGCGGGTGCTTTGACTATAGATTCCGGTGGTAGGTTGGATTTAAATAAAGGTCTCACAGTGAACGGCAATATAACAATTAAAGGCACATTAGATAATGCAGGGCAGATAACAACAGCAGGTGCTTTGACTATAGAGTCCGGTGGGGAGTTATATTTAAACCAAATGCCTCTCACAGTAAATGGTGATATTAGAATTAAAGGCAAGTTGGATTCATCAACAGCTGGTGGAGCGCCAATAATTACAGTTGGAGGGAACTGGGATTCCTCTGGAGGAATTTTCAATGCCGGGACAGGGCGCTGGGATTGCGTTAGATTTACAGGAGCTTCAAATCTGAATGCAACTATTACTTCCGGCAATTCAGCATTCAATAATATAGAATTTGATAATGCATTGGGTGTTTGGGCATTAGGAGATGGCATTACTGCTAATCAAAATTTAACAATACTTGCTGGGACAGTTCTTGCTGCTTCTCATGAAGTATATGTTGGTAAAAATAGTGATATTGATAGTGACGGTTTGACAAACTATGAAGAGAGTGTTTTGGGGACCGATCCTTTTAATTCGGATACTGATGGTGATGGAGTAAATGACCTGAATGATGTTTTCCCTTTAGACCAGACCGAAATGCATGATTCTGATACAAAAGAAATTCGCATTACCACGGATGCCTCAACTAAATGGTATCCGAAAATTTCAGGCAACATCATTGTGTGGCTATCTTCCACAGAGGGATATACATGGGGACATACAGATATCTATATGTATGACATTTCAACAGGTATTGAAACACAAATTGTATCAGATGCTTCCATTTCTTACCCACCGGATATATCAGGAAATCGAGTTGTATGGGTCGAATGGAGCGATGAAAATACTAATACAGCTATCTTTATGTATGACATTTCAACAGGTATTAAGACACAAATTACATCACCAGATGATATCTACGTAGAGTGGCCACCGGCTGTATCAGGTAATCGAGTTGTATGGGCTAATTCATATAAAGAAATTTATATGTATGATATTTCAACAGGCATAAAAAAACTACTAAGTTATATACCATATGGAGTTTATCCTGATATATTCGGTGATACTTTTGTATGGGTTGATCCCCGAAATGGGAATGGGGATATTTACAAGTATGATATTTCTACTGGAATCAAAACTCAGATTACCTCAGGAATAAAATTTACAGATCCGGCAATATCAGGTGATCAAATTGTTTTTACTGACGGCATTCATGTATCCCTGTATAAAATATCTTTAAGCACAATAACACAACGTTCTATGGCTATACCTCTGATATTTTCAGTAGATATTTCTGGGAATATAGTTACGTTTGAAGGCAGGAAAAACGAGCCAAATGCTAACAATGACATCTATAAATATGATTTGTCCACCGGAGAAGAAGTTCAAATTACTAATAATGTTTCATACCAAGGGATGTCTTCAATCTATGGAAATAGAATTGTGTGGGTAGATCTCAGAAATGCAATTTACGATATATATATGTATTCAGGGGATGGCATAGGAGACAGTTCTGATAATTGTCCTACGGTTTACAACCCTGACCAAACAGATACTGACAGTGACGGAATGGGCGATGCTTGTGGCACTGATGATGACAATGACGGTGTCTTGGATGTGAATGACAACTGTTCCATAATTGCAAATCCTGACCAAACAGATACTGACAGTGATGGGACAGGCGATGTTTGTGACACTGATAATGACAATGACAGTGTTTTGGATGTGAACGACAACTGTCCTTGGGTATCAAATCCTGATCAGACAGATACAGACGGTGACGGGATAGGTGATGTTTGTGATGATGATGATGACAATGACGGTGTCTTGGATGTAAACGACAACTGTCCATTAATTGCAAATCCTGATCAGATAGATACTGACAGTGACGGGATAGGTGATGTTTGTGATGATGATGATGACAATGACGGTGTTTTAGATGTAAGTGATAATTGTCCATTAATTGTAAATCCTGACCAAACAGATACTGACAGTGACGGAATAGGTGATGCTTGTGATAATGATGATGACAATGACGGTGTCTTGGATGCGAACGACAACTGTTCCTTAATTGCAAATGCTGATCAGACAGATACAGATAGTGATGGTATAGGTGATGCTTGTGATAATGATGATGACAATGACGGTGTCTTGGATGCGAACGACAACTGTTCCTTAATTGCAAATCCTGACCAAGCAGATTTTGATAATGACGGCATTGGCGATGTTTGTGACCCTGACGACGACAATGATATGGTCTTGGATGCGAATGACAACTGTCCTATTATTTACAATCTTGACCAAACAGATACTGACAGTGATGGGACAGGTAATGTTTGTGACCTTGATGATGACAATGACGGTGTCTTGGATGTGAATGACAACTGTCCTATTATTTACAATCTTGACCAAACAGATACTGAGAGTGACGGTATAGGTAATGTTTGTGACATTGACGATGACAATGATGGAATTCTGGATGCGAACGACAACTGTCCATTAATCGCAAATTCTGCCCAGAAAGATACAGACGGTGATGGAATGGGTAATGTTTGCGACATTGACGATGACAATGATGGGGTTTTGGATGTTAGCGACAACTGTCCTTGGGTATCAAATCCTGAGCAGATAGATTTAAATGGCGATTACATTGGTGATGCTTGTAATAGTTATGCTGATATCGATAGTGATGGTTTGACAAACTATGAAGAAAGTGTTTTCGGAACCAATCCTTTGCATTCAGATACAGATGGTGATGGAGTTGATGACCTGAATGATGCTTTTCCTTTAGACCCGACTGAACTACATGATTCTGATACACAAGAAATTCGTATTGCCACAGGTGCCTCACCTAAATGGTCTCCGCATATATCAGGAAACCGAATTGTATGGGAGGATTGGAGAAATGGGAATGGCGATATTTACATGTATGATATTTCAACAGGGATTGAGACACAAATCACATCAAACACTTCATCTAAATGGTCTCCGCATATATCAGGAAACCGGATTGTATGGTCAGATTGGAGAAATGGGAATGGCGATATTTACATGTATGATATTTCAACAGGGATTGAGACACAAATTACATCAAATGAATTTGAGCAAGCGTGGCCGAGCATATCAGGGAATCGGATTGTATGGTCAGATTGGAGAAATGGGAATTCAGATATTTACATGTATGACATTTCAACAGGAATTGAAACACAGATAACTAATGATCCATCAGATCAAGATTATTCTGATATATTTGGTGATACGATTGTATGGCAAGAATGGAGAAATGTATACTCAGATATTTACATGCATAATATTCCTACGGGCATAACAACTTCGATTACCTCAGGAACATCATATTTTGGATGGCTATCAATATCAGGTGATCAAATTGTTTTTACTAACGGGTATTATGTATACCTGTATAAAATATCGTTAGGTACAATAACACAGCTTACTTCTGGATCATATTATAAAGAAATGTTAGATATTTCTGGAAATATATTTGTGTGGGAAGACACAAGGAATGGAATGAATGTTAACCATGACATCTATAAATATGATCTGTCCACCGGAGAAGAAGTTCAAATCACAAATGATGTTTCAATGCAAAAAAATTCTTCAATTTATGGGAATAGAATTATCTGGCAAGACAATCGAAATGAGAGCGATGGGAATATAGATATTTACATGTATTCAGGAGATGGCATAGGGGACAATTCTGATAATTGTCCCGCAATTTACAGTCCTGATCAGGCAGATACTGACAGTGACGGGATGGGTGATGTTTGTGACTCTGATGATGACAATGACGGGATATTAGATGTCAACGAAACCTGTGATACTGATCCGAATAAGACGGAGCCCGGAGCCTGCGGGTGTGGAGTGGCAGATACAGACAGTGACGGAGACGGCACAGCAGATTGTCAGGAGATATGCATCAATGATCCACTAAAGACAGAGCCCGGAGTATGCAGCTGCGGAGTGGCGGATACAGATACAGATAATGATGGGATAGCAGACTGCATTGACAACTGTCCAGTAGTATCAAATTATGATCAGACAGATTCAGACAATGACGGAATGGGTGACGTCTGTGATTCATGCAAGAATAATCCTTCCTTGACATGTACCGCTACTATTACATGGGACGGCTCGGCATCAAGTAATTGGAACGACCCGAACAACTGGGATTTAGGTAGTGTGCCTAATCCTGGCGATAGCTTGATCATCCCGGATGTAGTCAATGATCCCGTACTTGATATTTCCAGAACCATAAAAACTTTAACCTTAAACAACGGTGGGTCATTAAACCTCAACGGATCCGATTTAACTGTTACCACTGATCTAACAATCAATGCCGGTGGATTATTAAATCTCAACGGGAAGAACATAACAGTCAGCGGCAACGTAACAGTCAAAGGAACATTGAATGCATCAATTGGAACGCCAACGATAACGGTAGGAGGCAATTGGGATTCTTCTGCGGGAACATTTAGTTATAAGCAGAGTGGCGTTAATCTCGGAAGTACTGTTGTTATGACCGGAAGCAGTAAGACCATTAACATGCCGAGCGACAGTGATACATTTGGAGCAACCAGATTCTATAATCTGGAGATAAACGGTATTGTATCGACCATTGGAGGAAACTTCAGGACTTATAAAAAGCTGTCAATTATAAAGAAAACAGGTTACGCAACAATTCCTAAATTTACCATTGATTCATATCATCGTGTCACAGTCAATTGGGGTGGTGATCTTGTAATAGACGGCGGCATACTGGCAGGAACAAACATATTATATATGATGGTAAATGATGAAAGCAGAGACCATGTGACCGTAACAAATGGCGGCAGGATCGCTATAGGAGGGTTCATATACATGGTTGGTAACGGCAGGGCAAGGGTGACTGCTGCGCACTATGAAGGTGCGTTGACTATATGGGCTGAAGTCGCTGAACCTGTTCCCCCGGCTGAAGGCGCAGTAGCTGTTTTAGGTTCTGATATTCCAGGAGTAAAGCTGAAAGTAGGCCAAACCATGAATATAAGCGGTGCTTTTTATGGGGGAGAAAAAGCTACTCTGGATAATACGGTCTACAATATAGATATGGATCTGGATCAGGCTCTTGTTATTGGTGATAGCGGAACAGGGAACAGAAAAGGTGAATTTAGGGCAGGTTCAGCGACAATCGATGTAAATAGGGTTCTTATTAAAACAGTAACTGATAGTGGTGTTAAAAATAAGCTGGTAGCCGGGAATTCCATATGGAACATTGAAGGTGTTTACCTGAAGAACTATGGTGAATTTATTGCCGGGACATCTACTGTCAACTTTAAAGGGTTGGGGCAGACAATAACCGGCTCTATGACATTTTACAATTTATCAAAGACAGTTACATCAACTGACACATTGACATTTGACCACACAGCTACACAAACAATCACACATCAATTAAAGTTGCAGGGTTATTCAACTGCTAACCGCCTTGCTTTAAGGAGTGATCTTGCCGGCACTAAATTCAAACTTACATTGCAGGCTGGCGGGTCGCAAGATTTGAGCTATCTTGATATTAAAGACAGTAATGCTTCATTAGGGGGGCGGTTAATTACCGGCTCTGCCGCAGATCCAAACTCACTTGATTCAGGCAATAACGCAAACTGGAAGATCAATGACATAGAAGGCCCTGCTTTACCTAATGGAATCTGGACAGGTAGCGGAACTGACAGTCTTGCATCTAATCCTGACAATTGGTCAAACAATACAATACCTCAAAATGGAGATGATGTAGTCTTTAAAAGCACTGCTCCAAGCTGTACATGGGACCTGCAGAATATAACACCTCCTTCCTTTACTATGGAAGCTGGTTATTCAGGAACTGTCACATTAAATGAAAACCTTACAGTTACTGACAGCGTCACCATATCTGGCGGAAGTCTAAGTTTGGGTAATGGAAACCTAACCACAGGCACCCTCACCATTGATACAGGAGCGAGCTTGTTTCTAACCAATAAGAACTTAACAGTTAACGGCAACGGGACGATCAACACGGGCGGATTATTAAACCTCAACGGTGGCAATCTCACAGTCAATGGCAACGTAACAGACAAAGGCACATTGAATGCATCCACCGGAACTTCAACTATAACAGTAGGAGGTAACTGGGATTCGTTGCTTGGGACATTTACATATGGCAGCAGTACCGTCATCTTAACCGGCACTGGGAAGACTATAACATTGCCGACAAGCAGCAATAATTTTGGCCCGAAAAGATTTTATAGCCTTGAGATCAGAGGTACGGTTTCCACCGTATTAGGCAAAGGAAGATTCAGAACAGATAAGGATCTGATCATTTCAGGGAAGCTCACTCTTAATGATACAGCAAGTGTGGACTACGATGGTAATCTTTTTATTTCCAGTACAGGAGAATTGGCAGGAAGCACCGGATATTTTTATAGGTTCACAAATGATAGTACAAACGATATTGATTATCCGGGATATGACAACAACGGACATATAATAATTGAGAGTGATGAGAATAATAACAAAGGGAAAATTTCACGGGATATTTTTGCTTATTTAGTTGGAACCGGCTCAACCCACGCCCCTATTACTGCTACCACCTATAAAACGTTGCAGATTTATGCAGAAAACCAGGAAACGCCAATTGTCAGCACCGGGGTTCTTGGCCCAGCCGGCAGCACGCTTACCTTAACCGGCAATTTGTATATCGCCGGATATAGGAATTATACAGATGACTTTGTGACTCTTGATAATTCTGTTAATAATATTCCAATTTCTGCGCCAAATACAAATCTAACTCTTGGCAGTGGGAAAGCAACAGGTATATTAATAGCAGGCTCAGCAAGTTATGATTTTGTCCATATAAATATCAACAATTATACCGGCGCCGTACCTGGAAGGATCAATAAGCTCGATGCATACAACTCCACATGGAATGTTGCCGGCAACTGGACGGTTAACGGCAATGGCATCTTCACTGCCGGAACTTCTACCATTATCTTTGATGGCTCCGGTATTTCTAAGTTAACCGGCAATACCACATTCAATCACTTAATCAGTATAACACCCGGCAAACAACTGACATTCACTGCCGGAAGCAATCAGACAATAAACGGCACACTCACATTAAACGGCCAAGCAGCAGGAACCAAGGTAAAACTCCGCTCATCTTCAAATGGAAGTAAGTGGAATATCACATTGGCAAGTCCACAAAATGTTAGTTATGTTGACGTGCAAGATTCAGATGCTCTAACCAATACTGTAACAGCCACTGACTCAACAACTACAGGGAATAACAACACAAACTGGATCTTCCAGTAGCATTAGCAGTGAATGAAAACACTAAAAGGGGAAGGGCGTTATCTCTTCCCCTTTTTTTATTCGCAAGAGATATTGTTTTGGATCAAACTCAGCATAGTTGCACCGGTGTGCAACTCTCATAACTTTTTTATAATCCACATTTTCTCAATTCTCTTTACACAGCAAAAACTCATTAAAAACAAGGGGTTCATAAATAGTAATTTTATGCTTGACTTACACTATATATTGTGGTTTAATTGCTTGTCACATCTAAATAGAGTATATATAACGATTGAACAGGTTTTTGCATTGTTTGCAGTTCAGAGCATATTACAGGCCTATTTATTTCAGTATATTTACTATAAAACTCAGAACGAATCATTACCAAGGAGAGGGCATGGCAGAACTATTATCAGGCAAACTTAAGCTTACGCCTAACGCATTGCAGGTCATACACAAGAGGTATCTCAGGAAGAGTGAAGAGGGGAAGGTAATCGAGAATCCTGATGACATGTTCATGAGGGTCTCAAGGGTCATCGCATCTGCTGACCTCAACTACGGCAAAACAGAGTCGCAGGTAAAGCAGGTTGAAGAAGAGTTTCATGACCTTATCACATCGCTGAACTTTCTGCCTAACAGCCCCACACTCATGAATGCGGGAAGAAGGCTTGGCCAGCTTTCAGCATGTTTTGTGCTTCCTGTAGAAGATTCGATGGAGTCGATATTTGAGGCGGTGAAGAATGCCGCGTTGATACATAAATCAGGAGGAGGCACGGGCTTCTCATTTTCAAAGCTCCGTCCTAAAGGCGACATCGTGGGTTCCACCAAGGGCGTATCATCCGGGCCTATCTCATTCATGACGGTCTTTGATTCAGCGACCGAGGCGATAAAGCAGGGCGGCACAAGAAGGGGCGCGAACATGGGCATGCTGCGCGTGGACCATCCTGATATCCTTGACTTCATAACCGCAAAGGATGACGCTAAGATACTCAACAACTTCAACATATCTGTCGCGCTCACAGACGAGTTCATGGACGCCTTTGAAAAGGACAAAGAGTATGACCTGAAGAACCCGCATGACGGCAAGACAACGAGCAGGCTCAAGGCAAAGGATGTCTTTAATCTCATTGTGAACCACGCATGGAAGAACGGCGAGCCGGGAATAATCTTCATAGACAGGATGAACCGTGATAATCCTACGCCGAAGCTGGGTGATATAGAGAGCACCAACCCATGCGGAGAGCAGCCGCTCCTTCCTTATGAATCCTGCAACCTGGGCTCGATAAACCTTTCAAACTTTGTGATGCACGAAGGCGCAACAGCTGGGAATGACCCGCGTTCCAATATAGACTGGGGGATGTTAAAGGATACGGTGCACTCTGCCGTACACTTCCTTGATAATGTGATTGAGGTGAACAAGTACCCGATCAAAATAATAGAGGAGACCACAAAGGCGAACAGGAAGATAGGACTCGGCGTGATGGGGTTTGCCGACATGCTCATAAAGCTCGGTGTTCCTTATAACTCTGATGATGCGTTAAGCCTCGGTGAAGAGGTCATGAGGTTCATACAGGATGAGGGCAGAAAGGCGTCCTCGCTTCTGGCAGAGGAGAGGGGAGTTTTTTCAACGCATGCTGACAGCACATACAAAGACAGGATGAAGCTCAGGAACGCGACCATAACGACCATCGCACCGACCGGCACGCTCTCTATAATAGCCGGATGCTCAAGCGGAATAGAGCCGCTCTTTGCAGTATCTTATGTGCGCAACGTGCTTGAAGGGACAAAACTGTACGAGGTCAATCCGTACTTTGAAAAGATCGCAAAAGAGAGAGGCTTCTGGAGCAGGGAGCTTATCGAAGAGATAGCTGAGAGAGGCACGCTTCACGGAATAGAAGCGGTGCCCGATGATGTAAAGAATATCTTCATTACCGCCCATGATATAACGCCTGAGGACCATGTGAAGATGCAGGCTGCGTTTCAGAAGTATGTGGACAATGCCGTTTCCAAGACGGTTAACTTCCCCAAAGATGCGACACAAGCGGAAGTTGAGAATGTATATCTCCTTGCTTATAAGCTCGGTTGCAAAGGCGCCACTGTTTACAGAGATGGTTCAAGGGATGAGCAGGTACTCTCAACAGGAAAGACGAGCCAGGAAGAAACCAAGCAGTCACCTGAAGAATATGTAAAGATCGTGCCGAAGAAGAGGCCTGAGACGATACACGGGACAACTACGCTGATGAATACCGGATGCGGCAATCTGTACGTCACCATCAATGAAGATGACAACGGACACCCGTTTGAGCTCTTCACCCGCATGGGCAAGGCAGGCGGATGCGCGTCAAGCCAGGCAGAGGCGATAGGCAGGCTCGTGAGCCTTGCATTCAGGAGCAACATAGACCCGCTTGAGATAGTAAAGCAGCTCAAGGGCATCAGCTGTCACAGCCCCGCATGGTCAAAGGGCGGAAAGATATCTTCATGTTCCGACGCTATCTCAAAGTCGATTGAGAAGTTCAAGGAAGAGGCCGGAGGCAACGGCAATGGCCATGGCAACGGTTCTGACAATCACGGCAAAAAGGTCTTCCATTCCGGCCAGTGCTCAGAATGCG
This sequence comes from Thermodesulfovibrionia bacterium, assembly GCA_030646035.1. Classification (NCBI taxonomy): domain Bacteria; kingdom Pseudomonadati; phylum Nitrospirota; class Thermodesulfovibrionia; species Thermodesulfovibrionia bacterium. The sequence goes on from JAUSMY010000061.1 coordinate 147,567, forward strand.
GCGGCGCTGTTGAGCATGAAGGCGGCTGCGCGGTCTGCAAGGACTGCGGTTTTACCAAGTGCTTTTAAAAGACTGCTGACTGCGGTCATCACATGACATTTTTTAAGGGCGTGTGTATGCACGCCCTTTTTTCATAACAAAGGAGGCACACAATGGCGAACAAACCGAATGAGATCAAGATAAACATCCCGCCTCACATTCAGGCAGGGGTCTATGCGAACAGCATGACGGTCACACATACGAAAGATGAATTCATAATGGACTTCTCCCTGATAACACCTCCGGTAGGCACGGTCAATGCGAGGGTCATCACAAGCCCGGGGCATGCAAAGCGCATAATAGCCGCTTTGCAGGAGAATGTCAGGAGATATGAGTCTCAATTCGGAACGATCGTGGAAGCGGATATACTGCAGGGGAAAGGGCCGATAGGTTTTAACGCTTAGCATCGCTTCGTTTCTGCTATAATTGATGACCGCTGAATCAATAGTTAAAGGAATATAACATGCGCCCTGAATGGGATGAATATTTTATAGAGATAGCAAAGGTCGTGGCATCCAGGTCTACCTGTCTGCGCAGGAAGTACGGCGCGGTGATTGTGAAGGACAGGGTTTTAATAAGCACAGGGTATAACGGTTCCCCGCGCGGCATAGATAACTGCATAGACCTTCAAAGGTGCATCAGAAAGGAACAGAACATCCCCTCAGGCGAGAGATACGAGCTTTGCGAGGCTGTGCATGCCGAACAGAACGCCATCATCAACGCGCCGCCGGAGCGCATGAAAGGAGCTATCATCTATATAGCAGGGTTTGAAGATGATAATAGTTTTGCCAATGGAAGGCCGTGCAAGCTCTGCGACCGCATGATAAGGAACGCCCAGATAAAAGAGGTCATATTCCTGAAGAGCGACGGGGGCATTGAGAAGATAGAGGTATTCAAGCCGTAGCAGGTCAATGTGAATTTAAATGAGACAGTTCATAAGGGCGGCGCTGATAAACCTGTCGCTGTTCTGATCCATGGCCTCGGAGTAGACAAGGGCATATGGACAGACCCTCTCCACACAAAGCTTCTTGCAAATAACTTCCGGCTCAAGATTCTCGCAGCAGAAGAACCCCTCCCGCGCATTTCAACAGGGATAAATAATATCACCATAGGGGATTTCCCCGATAAGATAGACAACATCTGGTCTGTGCTCAAAGATGAAGGATACAACCTCATAACATGGAGCCAGAAGAGGCCGGTCGGCCATGTGGATGCCGCAGTTTCAGAGCTTAAATATATCGTTGTTAGGGCTGAAGAGCTTTTCCCCGGAAGCCCTGTGGCATTGATAGGCCACAGCAGGGGCGGACTTATCGCAAGAAAGTTCATGGAAGATAGGCATCCTGCCATAAAAGCTCTGATTACCATCGCCTCGCCTCATTCAGGCAGTTCCATATCAAAGATAGCAGGATATCTCTCACCGCTTGCATCTGTGCTGAAAGGAATTCTACCCAAGGAAGAACAAGGCACGATCATTGAGACGGTCAGCAGGACTACTGATTTCCTCCTTGGAGAGGCGCTGAAGGAGCTGATGCCGGGCTCTGGATTTTTCAAAGGGCTGAAGGATTCCCGCAACAAAGATATCAAATATCTTTCATTCGGCGGAACAGAGCCGAGGCTTCTGACCCTTTATCAGTGGAAGAAAGTTGGAAAAGAGATATATCCAAAACCTCTGATAGAGATACCTGATTCGCTTATGAAGCTGCTGCCGTCCTACCTGAAGCTTGAAGAGCTGACACCGGGGAAAGGCGATGCGCTTGTGTCAGCAGAGAGTTCGGTGATGCCGTGGAGTTCAGACCACTATGACCTGCCTGCGAACCATGTCTCAATAATGTGGAACAGAGAGGTTATCCAAAAAACAATAGAGGTTCTCAAAAAGATCTGAGAACCTCTATCAGCTGCAATATATTTATTTGCGTCTTTTCTCTTAGTATCTGTAATGCTCTGCCTTGTACGGCCCTTCGATACGAACTCCGATGTAGTCTGCCTGCTCCTGCGTAAGCTTGGTCAGCTTGACGCCTATCTTAGCCAGATGGAGCCTTGCGACCTCCTCATCCAGCTCTTTGGAAAGGCGGTAGACCTTCTTCTCATAAACATCCTTATTCTTCCAGAGGTCTATCTGGGCAAGCGTCTGGTTTGTGAAGCTGTTTGACATTACGAATGAAGGGTGGCCTGTGGCGCAGCCGAGATTGACCAGCCTGCCTTCGGCAAGAAGGAATATGGAATGCCCCTCAGGGAATACATACTTGTCTACCTGCGGTTTGATATTGACCTTCTTGATGCCGGGATATGTATTCAGTTTGTTAACCTGTATCTCATTATCAAAGTGCCCGATGTTGCAGACGATGGCCTGGTCTTTCATCTTGTTCATATGCTCGATCCTGATGATATCCATGTTGCCGGTAGTTGTCACATAGATGTCTCCGACACCGAGAGTGTCTTCAACAGGAGCGACCTGAAACCCTTCCATCGCAGCCTGAAGCGCGCAGATAGGGTCGATCTCCGTGACAATGACCCTTGAGCCGTATTCCTTTAATGACTTGGCGCATCCCTTGCCGACATCGCCGTAGCCGCAGACAACAGAGACCTTTCCTGCCAGCATGACATCCGTAGCCCTCTTTATGCCGTCTGCAAGAGACTCCCTGCATCCGTAGAGGTTGTCGAATTTGGATTTTGTGACAGAGTCGTTCACATTTATCGCCGGAACAAGAAGGGTTCCATTATTCATCATTTCATATAACCTGTGGACTCCGGTTGTGGTCTCCTCGCTTACGCCCTTCCATTCAGGCACGACCTTATGCCATCTTTTATTGTCCTCAACAAGTATTTTCTTTAAGAGGTTGTTGATTATCTGAAGTTCATGATTATCTGTCGGCACATCGAGGATGGCCGCATTGTTTTCCGCTTCATATCCCCTGTGAATGAAGAGAGTGGCGTCTCCGCCGTCGTCAACGATCAGCTGAGGGCCTTTGCCGCCCGGGAATGCCAATGCCTTATCAGTGCACCACCAGTATTCCTCAAGAGTCTCTCCCTTCCATGCGAATACAGGCACGCCTGCCGCTGCTATTGCCGCTGCCGCATGGTCCTGCGTTGAAAAGATGTTGCAGCTCGCCCACCTTACATCAGCGCCTATCTCAACAAGCGTCTCGATAAGCACAGCTGTCTGAATGGTCATGTGGAGAGAGCCGGATACCCTCACACCTTTCAATGGTTTTTCAGATGAGAACTTCTCTCTTATCGACATAAGTCCGGGCATCTCTTTCTCAGCTATCTCTATCTCTTTTCTGCCCCAGTCTGCCAGGCTCATATCTGCTACTTTATAGTCTGCTGCTTTATTCATTTTAAAACCTCCTTAAGTTTGTCAGAATTAACTGACGGAAAGACTTTTTATATGCAATTTTGGCTGAAGATCAAACGAAATCCATTATTTTGGGGTCTATAAAAACATACGGCTTTAATCTCACGGAATAAGGTTCCGCAAGATCAAAGCCGTATTGAATTAATCTATTTAGCGTCCTTTTTAAGCGTCTCTGCCAGATCGGTCTTTTCCCAGGTAAAGCCTTCGCCCTCCCTGCCGAAATGCCCGTAGGCAGCGGTCGGGGTGTATATCGGCCTTAAGAGGTTGAGCATTGTGATGAGGCCGCGCGGCCTGAGGTCAAAGTGCTCCCGCACAAGTTCTATAAGTTTCTCTTCAGACAGCTTGCTTGTGCCAAAGGTCTCAATACTGATGGATATGGGTTCGGCAACTCCGATAGCGTAAGAGACCTGTATCTCGCAGCGGTCAGCCAGGCCGGCAGCTACGATATTCTTTGCCACATAACGTGTGGCATAAGCTGCAGAACGGTCCACCTTGGAAGGGTCTTTGCCTGAGAATGCGCCTCCGCCGTGGCGTGCAGCTCCGCCGTAAGTATCAACGATTATTTTGCGGCCTGTGACTCCGCAGTCACCTACCGGGCCTCCGATCACGAAACGGCCGGTCGGGTTTATATGGAATTTTGTATTGGTGCTGATGAAATCAGCAGGCAGTACCGGCAGGATGATCTCATCCATAACAGCCTCTTTAAGGGTTTTGTAATCAATATCCGGTGAATGCTGGGTTGAAAGAACTACAGCTTCGATACCGACAGGCACATTGTCCTCATAACGGAATGTTACCTGGCTCTTGGCATCAGGACGCAGCCACGGCAGTGTGCCGTTCTTGCGGACTTCGGACTGCCTGCGCATCAGACGGTGAGCGTAGGTTATTGGAGCTGGCATGAGGACATCTGTCTCATTTGTAGCATAGCCGAACATTATGCCCTGATCGCCGGCGCCCTGCGCATGATCATTGGTCTCATCAACGCCTATGGCTATATCTGCGGACTGTTTGTCAATGGATGTCAGCACTGCGCATGACTCCCAGTCAAAACCCATATCTGAACTGTTGTAGCCGATACGTTTTACGGTCTGGCGCACTACACTCTGCATGTCAACCCAAGCTTTTGTGGTAATTTCTCCTGAGATTATTACCATCCCTGTATTTACAAGGGTTTCGCAAGCTACGCGGGCAGCCGGGTCCTGCTCAAAGATTGCGTCAAGGACTGCGTCTGAGATCTGATCAGCGACTTTATCGGGATGTCCCTCTGATACGGACTCGGATGTGAATAGGTGACTCTTTTTCTTCATGAAAGCCTCCAGTTGAGTGGGATTACTTATTAAATAATTTTTATTTGGTTATTGTCAAGGCAAATGGCGGTTTTTTAATTACATTTTCTTTAATTTGATTACATCAATATTAATGAGCTATATTAAAAATCCATTACATTTCAGGGCGATATATATGCTTAAAAATATAACTATCAGGAAAGCAAGGGTTCATAACCTTAAGAACATCGACCTCAGCATCCCTCGTGACAGGTTTACCGTTATCACAGGCCCTTCAGGTTCCGGTAAGTCGTCGCTTGCATTTGATACCATCTATGCTGAGGGCCAGAGGCGTTATGTCGAGAGCCTCTCAGCTTATGCAAGGCAATTCCTTGAGCAGCTTCAGAAGCCTGATGTGGATTCTATCGAGGGGCTTTCTCCGTCAATAGCTGTCGAACAGAAGACAGTTGCAAAGAACCTGCGTTCCACCGTCGGGACGATCACAAAGATATATGATTACCTCAAGGTGGTCTATACACGGATCGGAAAGCTGAACTGCTACAAGTGCGGAAGCCCGATCGCAACCCAGGGGATCTCCAAGATAGTCGAATCTATCGCAGCCCTGCCCAAAGGCACGCGCATCCAGGTATTGTCCCCTGTTGTCATAGGCCGCAAGGGAGAGCATAAAAAAGAACTATTCGATGCGAGAAAGAGGGGTTTTATAAGAGCCCGTATAGACGGCGAGATAGTTGATATTACAAAGGATGTGAAGCTTGGCAAACACAAAAGGCACAGCATAGATATTGTCATTGACAGGCTCATAATCAAGCAGGGTATCGAGAGGCATTTATCAACTGCCATCTCCCATGCCATCGAGCTGACTGATGTCGTGATAATCAATAACACAGAGGATAACAAAGACCTCTTCTTCAGCATGAAGCTTGCCTGCCCGAAATGCGGCATAAACTATCCTGAGATCACGCCCCGCTTCTTCTCCTTTAACAGCCCTTTTGGCGCATGTCCGGAGTGCAGGGGGCTCGGGTATATGGATGCCGAAGAAGAGGAAGATGATACCGGAAGGCTGAATATATGTACTGAATGCAAGGGGATGAGGCTCAGACAGGAGGCGCTCGGTGTCACACTTAACGGGCTGAATATCGGCGAACTGGTCTCCAAACCGATCAGTGAGATAAGACTCTTCATTGCGGAGCTTAAGCTTACTGATATGGAAGAGACGATCATATCAAAGGTCATTAAGGAGATAAAAGAGAGGCTAAATTTTCTTGACAATGTCGGGCTTGGATACATATCCCTCAACAGGCCTGCGCTGACCTTGTCCGGCGGCGAGATACAGAGGATAAGGCTTGCGACGCAGATAGGCTCCTCACTTTCAGGCGTGCTCTATATCTTTGATGAGCCGAGTATCGGGCTGCATCCCAGAGACTGCGGCAGGCTCATCCACAGCCTGCTGAAGTTAAGAGACCTCGGCAATACCGTAATAGTGGTCGAGCATGATGAAGACACGATAAGGAGCGCTGACCATATAATTGATATGGGGCCGGGCGCGGGTGTTCATGGCGGATATGTCGTAGCCGAAGGCGACCTTAAGGATATTACCGCTAACGAGAGGTCTCTGACCGGGCTTTATCTACGGGGGAAGATGTCTATTCCTGTGCCTGCAGCGAGAAGGAGAAGCAATAAATCTATCAAGGTCAAAGGCGCAAGCGAATTCAATCTTAAAAAGATAGATGTTGAATTCCCTCTCGGCATCTTCAACTGCGTGACCGGCGTATCGGGTTCAGGCAAGAGCACGCTTGTGCTTGATATCCTGTATAACGCTCTTGCCAAACGTCTTTACTCTTCCAAGGAGAGGCCGGGGCTGTACAAGAGCATAGAAGGCATAGACCTGATAGACAAGGTTATCAATATAGACCAGTCCCCGCTCGGCAGGAGCCCGCGGTCAAATCCTGCGACATATACCGGGATATTCACCCTTATCAGAAACCTCTTTTCTCAGGCGATTGAGTCAAAGGTCAGGGGTTACAAGCCTAACAGGTTCAGCTTCAATGTCACAGGCGGCAGGTGCGAGGCATGCAAGGGCGACGGCCTTATGAAGGTGACGATGCACTTTCTGCCTGATGTGTATGTTTTATGTGAGGCATGCAAGGGCGCGAGATATAACAGGGAGACGCTTGATATAAAGTACAAGGGCAGAAATATTTCCGAGGTCCTGAATATGACCGTATCTCAGGCGCTCGACTTCTTCGGCGCCATACCGCAACTGAAGAATAAACTCGCCACTATCGAAAAGGTCGGGCTTGGCTATATCGCGCTCGGTCAGTCTGCGACAACGCTCTCAGGCGGCGAGGCGCAGAGGGTAAAGCTCTCGAAAGAGCTAAGCAGGAGGGCGACAGGAAAGACGCTCTATATCCTGGATGAACCAACTACAGGCCTTCATTTTGTTGACATACATAAACTTCTTGAAGTCCTCAGAGCCCTTGTGGATGCGGGCAACACGGTGATCGTGATTGAACATAATCTTGAAGTGATAAAGAGCGCTGACCATATAATAGATCTTGGCCCCGAAGGCGGGAAAGATGGCGGCAGGGTGGTTGCAAAAGGAACGCCTGAAGAGGTAGCGAATAACCCGAAGTCACATACCGGCGCTTATTTGAAAGAGAAACTGTTTGTTAAAAAGGAGTCATCAGTATGAGTATAAGAAAAACATTCATCTTTGTTTTATTCTCTGTTTTTCTTCTCGTAGGCTGCACAAAAGAGGAGAAGGTATTCAAAAAGACCCGGACCGAGATGTTCACGACCGTCACGATAACGGTTGTGAGTGATTCTGATAAAAAGGCTGAAGAGGCTATCAATGCGGGTTTTGCCGAGATAAAGAGGATCGGCGAGCTTATCAACTATTTCTCCCCTGACAGTGAACTCACCGCGATAAACAGGGCAGCAGGAAAGAATCCTGTAAAGGTCAGCAAAGACACTCTCGACACAATTAAGAAGGCGATACACATATCAGACCTTACTGACGGCGCGTTCGATCCTGCCATAGGCCCTGTCATAAAGCTATGGGGGTTTTCAAAGGATCCGTCCAAGCGTTTTGTACCAGCGAAAGATGCTGTCAGCAATGCGTTAAGGCTTATTGATTACAAAAAAGTGAAGATAAATGAGGCTACCTCAGAAGTATATCTCGAAGATGCAGGCATGGAGCTTGACCTCGGCGGCATAGCAAAGGGCTACGGCGCGGATAAGGCGATAGAGGTGATCAAGGCAAAAGGCATAAAAGCTGCGCTTGTTGCGATAGCAGGCGATATTAAGGGTTATGGAAGAAGGCCTGACGGCCAGCCCTGGAGGGTAGGCGTGCAAAACCCCCGTCCCAAGTCTGACAAAAAGACCTCAGATTCAGATGATGATATCCTCACCGCTCTTTATCTCATTGATCAGGCAGTATCAACCTCAGGCGACTACGAGAGGTTCTTCACACAGGACGGCAAACGCTATCATCATATCATTGATCCGAAGACAGGCTTTCCTTCTGAATCACAGGCGATCAGCGTCTCAGTCATAGCGCCTCAAGGCTACATATCTGACGGTATCTCTACAGGCGTATTTGTCCTCGGCTCGCAAAAGGGCATAGCCCTTCTTGAATCAATGGGGCTTGAGGGGATAATCGTTGATGCCGACATGAAGATCTTCATCACAAAAGGATTGAAAGGCAAGGTTGAGATTCCGGGGATGTAAGAAGGTATTGTTTATTCACCATAAATATCCTATTATATGAATATCAGATAATCTGAAAATCAGAAAAGGAGATTATTTACATGCCGATAGTAAAGATACGGGAGAGAGGACAGCTGACCATTCCGGCGGAATTCAGGAAAAAGCTCGGGCTTGAAGAGAATGACGCGGTAAATATGATAAAGGTCGGTGATTCACTGCTTATCACGCAGAAAAGGCTTGTCGGTGATGCCCTGTCAGAGAAGATGGAAAAGGCGATGAAGAAGGAGGGACTGACACTTGATGATCTCCTGAGCGACCTGCACAAGCAGAGGAAACAATATTCAAAGGAAGCATATGGGCAATAATCGCAAGCTCAGGATATTTCTTGATACAAGCGCCCTGATCGCAGGCATCGTATCTTCAAAAGGCGCGGCAAGAGAGATCCTCAGGCTTGCCGAGGCCGATATAATTGATGTGGTTATTTCGAAACAGGTGATCGTAGAGGCTGACAGAAATATCGCAAGTAAATTAACGCATATGCTTGCCGATTACCGTAAGTACATGAAGGCCCTTTCGCCTGAGCTTGTACATGACCCTTCTGCTCAAGATATTCAAAAATACGCCCGGCTTATCAATAAGGACGATGCGCCGATCCTTACTGCTGCTGAATTATCAGGATCAGATTACCTCGTTACATGGGACAAGAAGCACTTTATTTCAGCAAATGTTAAAAAAGGTGTGACGGTTCAAATTGTTACTCCGGGTGAATTTCTGAAAGAGTTCAGGGAGTATCTGGAGAGGCTGTAGCATTCGGTATTTCTTTATCTCCTTCACTGTTCTGATGATGTCGTCTATCGCGTTTGGGTCTTTCAGGTCAAAGTAAGATACAAAGATATTCTGCGGTTCTCTCATAGTGTGGATATTGTCTACAATGAGGGAGGGTGGGGTAGATTCTGATATGAAGATCCTTATAACGCGAAGGCTGACCAGTGGCGGCAACCAACCTTCGCGGAAAACACCAAAGGCTATTCGCCATCTGGTCGAGCTGTTTGTTACACGTTTTTTCATGTTTTATTGTTCTTTGTAAACACCAGGAAGGGAGGCGCAACGCAGTCAGTAGATAGTCGAATTACTTCTGCGTTACCTCCTTGCGGAAGCATTAAGGCTTACGAACAGCTCTTACATAAAGGCTTAGGGCTGACTAAACCCTGTGGCTCTTGTATTCGTGTGACCTTAATGACGCTTCCCATCAGAAGATAAGCAAGAAGCTTTTTCATGGCAAAACCTCCTGTAAATCTGAGATGGGGAAGCTTAACGCCTCCCTTTCTGATGTTTATGAAGAACGCTGAATATATGTTTTTCATTATGTCGTCTAATTTATTGAAGTGTTTTCTCGCTAAATGGACACGTCACTTTTACATGACCCGAATCATATGCGCCGAATGGCACCTTGACAGGCACGCCCCATTTCCCCTCAAACCACGCTTGCACTGTATAGTCCGTATAATGAACTGCCGTAATGCGCAAAATGGTTCCCTTGGAAGTATCTTGAATGCATTCCCCTTCTTTAAATTTGGCACATCCAAAAAGAAAGAGAGAAACGATGAGCAAGAGTAAAAGCATTAATCGCATTTTATTGTCTCCTATTTATTTGATGTGTAACAATTATTAAACGACATGTCGTATTTTCTGTAATGAGAAAATTATAGCTGTATAAATAAGGAAACACAACCACAAAATATAGTGATTGTGTTAGTCAGTTATCCTGGGAAATGTCCTTTTTAGTCTGTAATAGCATGTTATGCGACCAGTCGTATAACATGGATATGTAATATCCACAAAAATGACCTGCCAATAAATTATCAATCATCAGATAGTTTCAGTGTTTCCGGGCTTCTTGCTTCCAAGCCCAAGAGGGGTTTAGCGACTAAAAGTGGAACTCGGCCGTTTGCAAACTTGCTATCTTATTGGCTCGTTCTTTTCGTTGCTCTTTAGGTTGCCCAAAACCTTTTTTCTTAGGTATACTTCATGGTCAGGTTTACATATGAAATAGGCCCTATCCATATACAGGAGAAGCATCGATGTCCCTTTTTGGCGAACTCTTTATCAGCGAATTATTGAATAAACCGGTTCTTGACCCAAAAGGGGATGAGCTCGGCAGGGTCTCTGACTTTGTCGTGATAAAGGGAGAGCATCTTCCAAAGGTATCAGCCCTCATACTCAACAAGAAGGACAAACTCCGCCTCGAATGGGATGACCTGAGCTTATTTAACAAGAGGGTCATTTCTTCAAAGATATATGCTTCCCATATAAAACCTTATGAATCCTCTGAGGACGACCTGCTTATTGTTAGGGACATATTTGACAAGCAGATAGTTGACGCTGACGGCGCCAAAGTCGTTAGGGTCAATGACGTCAAGCTTGAAGGCAAACATTACATGGCATGGCTTGCAGCAATTGACGTGGGGATGAGTGGGATACTGAGGCGCCTCGGCATAGAGGGGAGGAGCGAAAGTGTCTACAGGCTCTTCGGCAAGACGCTCTCGCAGAATCTCATAGGCTGGGGATATTTACAGCCGCTTGAGCCGAGGCTTACCAAGATATCTCTGACCGTGCCGCGCCAGATGCTTTCAGAGCTTCATCCTGCTGATATCGCTGATATCATTAACAGCATATCGCAGAAGGACGGCGCGAGCTTTTTCAATAACCTCGACATCGAGACCGCCGCTGAGGCCCTTGCAGAGCTTCAGCCCGAGATGCAGGCGGATATAATGAATTCCATGGACACTGAGAAGGCTGCTGACATTATCGAGGAGATGCCGCCTGACGAAGCTGCCGACGTCCTAAGCGACCTGCCTAAGGAAAGGGCCGATGAGATACTCGAACATGTTGAGAAGGAAGAGGCTGAAGATATTCAGGAACTGCTCAGGCATGAAGAGGATACTGCGGGCGGGCTTATGACAAACGACTTTATCTCCTATCCCCCGGATATAACCATCCGTGAGGCGACTGAACGGTTCAAGACCGAGGCGCAGGAGGCTGAGAATGTATATTATCTCTACATCGTTGACAAAGAGGAAAAACTGCAAGGCGTTGCATCCCTGAGGGAGGTGCTAATCGCTGATAATGACTCTTATCTTGCTGACATCATGGAGACAAATCTCAAGACTGTCGTGCCCGGTGAGGATGAGATGGTGGTCGCTGAGATCATCTCAAAATATAACCTGCTCGCCCTGCCTGTTGTTGATGAGAGCGGATATATGCACGGCATCATCACGGTTGACGACATAGTTGACATCCTTCTGCCTCCTGCTTCAAAGAAGAAGAGGCGAAGGGTTTGAAGATCCGCAGGAACATACTCTTTTTCCTGAGCGTCATGGGGCCGGGCATCATCACCGCCAACATTGACAATGACGCCAGCGGAATAACCACCTATTCGGTAGCGGGCGCGCGTTTCGGATATGCGCTGCTCTGGACACTGCTGCCCACAACGGTCGCGCTCGTGGTGATACAGGAGACGATCGCGCGCATGGGCGTTGTAACAGGCAAAGGGCTTTCAGACCTCATCCGTGAAAACTTCGGGGTCAAGGCGGCTTTTTATATGATGTTAGGCCTTTTCGTTGCTAATTTCGGCAATACAGTCGCGAATCTCGCCGGCTGGGCTGCCAGCATGGAGATCCTCGGTTTCAGTAAATTTGTCATGGTGCCTGTCGGAGCGCTCTCGATCTGGATACTTGTCACCAAGGGGAGCTACCGGCTGGTCGAGAAGATACTTCTCTTTGCCTGCCTTATTTATTTCGGATATGTTGTTTCCGGCTTTATGGCAAAGCCTGACTGGGGGCCGGTGCTGAAGAGCGCTGTCATTCCCCAGATGAGGTGGAATTCGGAATATATCATGCTCAGCATCGCTATCATCGGAACCACTATCACGCCCTGGATGCAGTTCTATCTCCAGTCTTCGATAGCTGAGAAGGGCATCAAGAAGAGACAGTACAAGGCGATGCGGCTTGATGTCATCATCGGCTGCTCCATAACCGATATCATCAGCTTCTTTATCATTGTTACCTGCGGGGCTTTGCTCTTTCCGCATGGCATACGGGTCCATGAGGCTTCAGAGGCCGCGCTCGCACTGAAGCCGCTTGCCGGAGAGTACGCGTACCTGATCTTCGCGTTATGTCTCGCCAATGCATCTCTGCTCGGCGCGATAATTGTGCCTCTTGCAACTGCTTACTACGTCTGCGAGGCGATGGGATGGGAGGCCGGAGTAAACAAGACCTTCAGCGAGGCGCCGCAGTTCATGTGGATATATACGATGACCATAGCCCTGGCATCGCTTGTTATCCTGATCCCCGGTGCGCCGCTTGTTCTTCTCATGGTGCTCTCAGCGGTGCTCAACGGGCTGCTTCTTCCGTTTGTGCTGGTCTTTGCCCTGCTGCTTGTGAACAACAAGAAGCTTATGGGCGAATATGCTAATTCCAAGGTATATAATTACATCACATGGGCAACGGTCATAACGATCATAGGATTGACATCGTTCCTTGTTGTAACAACCTTTATCCCGCTCAAGGTGTAACAAGCCGGGAATCAGGGATGTGCTTTATTTTATAATGTGACTGACAGGAGATAACATGGTTAAAACGATAGAGATGATTGACGGGGTAGTTATGATGCTTAACCAGAGCATACTGCCGCACGAGGTCAGTTATATAAAATGTACTGACTACATGATGGTGGCAGAAGGCATTAAGAAGCTCTGGATACGCGGAGCCCCGGCGATAGGGATAGCCGCTGCCATGGGGATAGCGCTTGGCGCAAGAGAGATAAAGGCTGCCAGCTTTGATGATTTCATGAAAGAGCTTCAGAAGGTCTTTGATACACTCCTTGCCACAAGGCCGACCGCTGTGAATATTCACTGGTCTGTCGAGAGGGTGAAGAGGCTTTTAAATGAGAACAAGGGAAAGCCTATCGATGAGCTTAAAGAGCTGCTGGTCACTGAGGCCAATAAGGTGCTTGAAGAGGATATTGAGATAAACAAGACGATAGGCAGATACGGCAATCAATTCATAAAGGACGGCGACACGATAATCACGCATTGCAACGCAGGGTCGCTCGCAACCGGAGGCTACGGCACCGCTACCGGGCCGATACGCGTCGCGCATGAAGCAGGAAAAAAGATACAGGTCATTGCGGATGAGACAAGGCCGGTTCTTCAGGGAGCGCGGCTTACGGCATGGGAGCTTATGCAGGATAATATTCCGGTTACGCTTATCAGCGACAATACCGCAGGCGCCATCATGCAGAGGGGAGAGATAGACCTTGCGATAGTCGGCACAGACCGCACTGCGGCAAACGGGGATGTCGCCAATAAGATAGGGACATATACACTGGCGGTATTATGCAAAGAGCACGGCATACCTTTTTATGTTGCCGCGCCTACAAGCAGCATTGATTTTTCTATGGCAACCGGAGCAGAGATCCCTATTGAAGAGCGCGGGCCTGAAGAGGTGACGAATATTTTCGGATGCAGGATAGCTCCTGAAGGCGTAAGGGTCAGGAATATAGCATTTGATGTGACCCCTGCGAGATATATAACAGCCATAATCACAGAGAAGGGTGTATTCAGGCCTGAGAACCTTCACATGATAAATCAACCCGGAGCTGACCTGGATAAATTTAGGTTCAAGCCGTAAACATATGAAGATCAAAGAAGTCTGCGCATACTATAAAAAGGACCTGGATTCTGCTGAAGATGTCATCAACGGGATGTTCAGTGCGGTTGCGCCTGCCATATCAGAGATAGGGAAGTATATGCTCACCGGAGGCGGGAAACGCATCAGGCCTTTACTGGCGATACTCAGCTCAAAGATATTTAATTATCACGGGGAGAAGGCCTATGTCCTTGCATGCAGCGTTGAGTCGATACATACCGCGTCGCTGCTGCATGATGATATTGTTGATGACGCGAGCGTAAGAAGGGGAAGGCCGCCTGCCCACTCTGTCTGGGGAGATAAGCTCACCATACTTGTGGGCGATTATCTTTACACGAACGCCATGAGGGTCGCAAGTTCGCTCGGAGACCAGAGGATAATGGACGCGCTCTCAGGCGCAACAGCCAAGATGTCTGAGGGCGAGGTGCTTCAGCTTGGGATCAAAGGGGATTTTGATATTTCTGAAGTGGAGTATATGGAGATAATAAAGGATAAGACCGCGATACTGATATCTTCCGTATGCCTGAGCGGGGCCATACTCGGCAGCGCCTCAAAGAAGCAGGAAGATGCCATGGCAGGATACGGCCTGAAACTCGGGCTGGCGTTTCAGATAGCTGACGATGTACTTGATTACATGGCTGAGGAGAAAGCGCTCGGAAAGAGCCTCGGAAAAGACCTTGAAGAGGGCAAGATAACCCTTCCGCTTATATATCTTCTCAAAAGCTCGACCGATGAAGAGGCTGAGAAGGTCAAGTCCATCATAAGGGCTGAGAAGATGTTCAGGTCAGACCTTTCCTACATAACGGGCTTGCTTGAGAAGTATAAATGCATTGAGAAGTCTTATGAAAAGGCAAACAGCATAATAAACGAGGCAAAGGCAGAGCTTGATATATTTGATGACTCGATGGAAAAGACCTCGCTCATTACTATTGCCGAATATGTGTTAAAGAGAGAAAAATAGTGCACCCGCTTGTGAAGCTGGCAAAAGAGACGATCAGGCAGTATGTCACAGGCAGAGAGATCATCGCCCCTCCTGCAGAACCATCCCCTGAGATGAAAGATAAGGCCGGTGTCTTTGTCTCACTCAAGATGCATGGCGAACTGAGAGGCTGCATAGGCACATTCTCTCCCACCACGGAAAACGTCGCAAAGGAGATCATCCAGAATGCGATAAGCGCTGCAACACAGGACCCGAGGTTTCCGCCTGTAACTTCCTCTGAACTTGATAAGATAGTTTATTCAGTTGATGTGCTCTCAGCTCCTGAGAAGGTCAAAGGGAAGGATGAGCTTGATGTTGAAAAATATGGTGTTATCGTAAAGCGCGGCAACCGGCGCGGGCTTCTGCTTCCTGACCTTGAAGGTGTTGATACGGTTGAGGAACAGCTGGATATTGCCTGTATGAAGGCCGGCATTGCCAAAGGCGAGGAGATAGAGATCTACAGGTTTGAAGTTAAAAGGTATAAATAAGTTATTTTCTCTCCCACGTCCCGCTCTTGCCGCCGCTCTTTTTTATGAGCATGATATCTGAAATCACCATCCCCCTGTCTACAGCCTTGCACATATCATAAATTGTAAGAGCTGCAGCTGAGGCCGCAACGAGAGCTTCCATCTCTACTCCAGTCTCTCCCTTGCACTTTGCCTTTGCCTCGATATTTATCCTGCTCTTCTTCCTGTCAATCTTAAAATCAATGCTTACGGTGCTGAGGTTTATCTGATGACAGAGAGGGATGAGCTCGCAAGTCTTTTTAGCTGCCATGATACCGGCAAGCCGGGCAGCCTCAAGCACATTACCCTTTGTTATCTTCCCGTCGGTTATTAGCTTAAGCGTCTCTTTCTCCATGCTGATGGAGCCTGAAGCTATAGCTTCCCTTAATGTAGAAGATTTGCCGCTAACATCGACCATATTCATCCTTCCTTCTTCGTCAATGTGAGTAAGCTTCTTCATCTATAAAATCTCCTCTAAAATTTCAACTGCATTACGCACGCATTTTGCGCACTGCTTATGCACATCTTTGCGAACCTCAGGCGGCAGGCTTCCTAATAATTGAACATCATGTCCGATAAGCTCCCTGCAGGTTGTGGATTTATTGAGCGACTTGAACCTCTCCATGAACTCTCTCACAAGTGATGATGTTTTCTCTTTCGCATTCTTATCCTTCGGGTCTGCCGAGCCTGACCTCAGCCCTATGACCATTATTGACCCTGTGACAGCCCCGCAGGTGCCGCCTGTCTTTCCCATGCCTCCGGCAAAGGCGCTGCCGAGCTTCAGCGAGGTATCACGGTCAATCCCCGTAATATCATCGAATGCAGCCAATAATGACTGTGAGCAGTCATGGCCGTCTTTAAAAAGCGCTGTTGCAGTATCTGATCTCTTCATGGGTTTATGATAAAACTTCGGGATAAAATTTTCTTGTCCCGTCTAAAATATCGACACCTTTCCGTACTCACCGTCAAAGCCCGGCACGACATTGATATCTCCGCTGCGGACTCTCTTGATACCCTCTGCTATTTTTTCATCCGCGATATCAGCTATCTCATCTTCTCCAAGCTCAAGAAGGATATCGAATTCGGTATGTATAGATACAAGCCTTTCATACTCCTCTTTGACCTTTTTTGTATTCACTCCCTGTGCATAAGCCCCGGCTATGATCTCGACAAGAGGCACAAGGTGTTTTGAAGGTATGGCGTTTTCAGGAACAAAGCCCTCGTCCCTGTCAGCGAGTTCATCAACCCTGTTTGTTACGCCTATCACAAGAGGCTTATTACAGACAGGGCAGATGCCTTTATGCTTCTTTGTCTCAGCCGGTGAGAATGATATTCCGCATACTCTGTGTCCGTCAAAATGGTACTTGCCCTCTTCAGGGAAGAACTCCACTGTATAGAGAAAACGCTTGCGGTCTTTCTTCTTTATTGTATCAATGACATCGTAATAATCCGGCTTGCAGTCAAGCACATTTGCCTCTCTTCCAAGTTTTGCAGGTGAATGGGCATCGGAATTTGATAAGAGAGTTATATTATCAAGCGCAGAGAGCCTCCAGTTCATCTCAGGGTCTGAAGAGAGCCCTGTCTCGATCGCATAGATGTATTTCGCGTATTCTTCGAAGCACTCTTCTATCGAGTCAAAGCCTGATTTGCTGCCGAAGATGGAGAACCACGGCGTCCATGCGTGCGCAGGCACAAATAGGCAGTCTTCAGATATATCGAGGATTATCTTCAACAGTTCTTTAGCTGATATGCCCAGTATAGGCCTTCCGTCTGATTTGATATTGCCTCGTTTATCCAAAACGCTGTTTATCTTTTCCACCACCTCGATGCTCGGTGCGAAGACAAGGTTATGTATCTTCCTTACCTTTCCTCCCTGCTTATAGATGCTGCTTATCTCAGCTGTCAGCATGAAGTTTACTGACGGTTCTTTTGCGGTTGTGTATAGTCCATTGCCGAGCGGCTTCAGGTCTTTCTTCAGCGCCTTAAGATATTCAGGATGGGTGAAGTCCCCTGTAGCGAGCAGGTTAATGCCCTTCTTCTTTGCCCATAAAGCCATGAGATCGGCGTTCATATCCTTGCTCGTGGCGCGGCTGTAGCCTGAGTGTACATGAAGGTCAGCGATTATTTTATTCATAATAAAATGGTGGTGGGTCAGGAAAGCTTTTTGTTGATCAGCTCATTCACTATCTTGGGGTTTGCCTTGCCTTTGGTCGCCTTCATTACTTCGCCCACAAAGAATCCCATGAGCTTCATGTCTCCGGCCCTGAATCTTTCAACTTCTTTGGGGCTGTTCGTGATAATACCATCAACTATTGATTCTATCTCGCCTGTATCGCTTATCTGGACAAGGCCTTTATCCTTGACTATCGCCTCTGCGTCCTTCCCTGTCTTGTACATCTCTTCGAACACGGCCTTGGCGATCTTGTTGCTTATCGTGCCTTTCTCAATAAGACTGAGCATGGCAACAAGGTGTGATGGTTTTAACGGTGATTCGTTTATCTCTCTGTTCTCTTCATTCAGCAGACGCATAAGCTCGCCCATTATCCAGTTCGAGATTGTCTTTGGATCTCCGCCTAACTTAACAGCTTCTTCAAACCAGTCTGCTATCGCTTTCTCTGATGTGAGAAACGCTGCATCGTCCTCAGGCAGGTTGAAATCTTCAGCAAATCTTGCGCGCATCAGGCCGGGGAGTTCTGATATCTCTGCCTTTATCCCGCTTATCCATGATTCACTTACCTCTATCGGCACAAGGTCGGGTTCGGGGAAATATCTGTAATCATGTGCGCCCTCTTTTGAGCGCATGGATTCTGTTATCCCCCTGTCTGCGTCCCAGAGCCTTGTCTCCTGTATGATCCTCTCGCCGTTCTTCGCCATCTTTATCTGGCGCTTTATCTCATAATCAATAGCCTTCTCAATAAACCTGAATGAGTTCATGTTCTTTATCTCAGCCTTTGTTCCTAACTCCTTTTGACCAATAGGCCGAACAGATACATTCGCGTCGCATCTCAGAGAACCCTGTTCCATATTGCCGTCACACACTCCGATCCACCTGACAAGTTCCCTTAACTTTTTCACGAACTCTGCTGCCTCCTGCGGAGTGCGGATGTCAGGTTCTGAAACGATCTCCATCAAAGGAGTGCCTGCCCTGTTGAGGTCAACGAGGCTGTGGCCTGAGGAGCCTTCATGTATATTCTTTCCGGCATCCTCTTCAAGATGAATCCTGGTCAGGCTTATCTTTCTTGATGAGCCGTTAACGGTTATCTCAACATGTCCGCCTTCACAGAGCGGAAGCTCGAACTGGCTTATCTGATAGCCCTTCGGCAGGTCGGGATAAAAGTAGTTCTTTCTTGCAAACCTGCTGTAAGGGGATATATTGCAATTCAAGGCAAGCCCTGTCTTTATCACATACTCAACAGCCTTCTTATTCATAACAGGCAGAACACCCGGCATGCCTGTGCAGACAGGGCATGTATTGGTATTCGGCTCATCTCCGAATGACGCAGGGCAGCCGCAGAATATCTTTGTGTTTGTTAAAAGCTGGGCATGTATCTCAAGCCCGATTACCGCTTCGTATTGTATGTCATGATCTTTAAGATTCAATTTAATCCAGTTCCTTGATTAGACGCTTAATTTCTTTATCGTTTATTGTCGATGTTTCCGACTTATCATAAATTGATAGCAGAAATATTATTTCTTTTATACAAAAGGCATATGTGATTATACGGAATCCCCCGCTCTTGCCCCCGGGTTTATCAGAGGTTGCGAGCCTTATTTTGTAACAGTTATGTCCTAATGGAGTTCCGGTACATGGATTTTTTTGAAGTTCATTTGAAAGGTCTTTAATATTTTGTTTGAGTGAGGGGTATTTTTTACTCAGTCTTTTCAGTTCTTTTGAAAAATTATCTGTAGGAACAATCTTATAGCTCATCAATCAGCTCTTTAAATGTTCTCATCTTTTTTTTTCCGGCTGCCATAGCCTTTACTTCCGAGACAGCTTCCTTCAGCCCAAGCAGCACCCGTTGCTTCTGCATCTCTTTCATGAGGGTTTCCCATTCTTTGTATGGAATAACCACATTCTTTCTGTGCCCTTTTGTATCAGTAATGTATTGAATTCCCATTTACTTTCCTCCTTTCCGTGAGGTTATTTTACAACTTCGGTTTCCTCTTGTGCCACTCTGTTGACTGTTCATACGCGTACGCTATCTTCAGTACAGATTCTTCGTCAAAGTGTTTGCCCATTATCTGAAGCCCGATAGGCAGGTTATTTGAATCAAATCCGCATGGAATGGAGATGCCGGGCCCGCCAGCAAGGTTGGCTGATATTGTGAAGATATCAGACAGATACATCTGAAGCGGGTCTTCCATCTTCTCGCCTGCCTTGAATGCGGTAGTCGGCGTAGTCGGTGTCACTATCACATCGACTGATTCATACGCCCTGTCAAAATCTCCCTTTATCAAAGTCCTCACCTGCTGCGCCTTTTTGTAATAGGCGTCGTAATATCCGGATGAGAGTGCATATGTTCCGAGGATAATCCTCCTCTTCACCTCTGAGCCGAAACCCTCTGACCGTGTCTTTATATATGTATCTATAAGGTCATCGCCTTCAACCCTGAGGCCGTACCTTACGCCGTCGAATCTTGCGAGGTTGGATGATGCCTCTGAAGTTGCGAGTATATAATATGTTGCAACAGCATAGCCTGTGTGCGGGAGCGATATCTCGACCGGCACTGCTCCGAGCGACTCAAGCTGTTTTATCGCATTTTTGATAGCAACATCTACATCTTTATCCAGGCCTGCGACTGAGAACTCTTTTGGTATGCCGATCTTCATGCCTTTGATATCACGTCCGAGCGCTGATGTGAAGTCAGGCACAGGTATGTTTGCAGATGTCGAATCCCTGCGGTCATGTCCGCTTATGATATTCAGCAGGATTGCGGAATCCTTCACCGTCTTTGTGATCGGCCCGATCTGGTCAAGCGATGACGCGAATGCCACAAGCCCATAGCGCGAGACCCTTCCATATGTAGGCTTCAGCCCGACAACGCCGCAGAGCGATGCGGGCTGTCTTATGGAACCGCCGGTATCTGAGCCGAGGGACGCGAGGCATTCACCTGCCGCGACCGCTGCCGCAGAACCGCCGCTTGAGCCGCCGGGTATCCTTTCCGTATCCCATGGATTTCTTGTATGGCCGAAGGCGGAGTTTTCAGTTGACGAGCCCATGGCAAACTCATCAAGGTTTGTCTTGCCCAGAAGCACATAGCCTTCATCCTTAAGCTTTTGCGTGGCTGTGCTTTCATACGGCGGGATGAAGTTGTGAAGTATCTTTGACGAACATGTGGTCCTTACGCCTTCAGTGCACATGTTGTCCTTGATTGCCAGAGGTATGCCGGTCAACGCGTGTTTATCGCCTTTCTTGATAAGCTCCAGAGCATGCTCAGCCTGTTCTATCGCAGAATCTTTTGAGATGGTGACATATGCCCTTATCTCTCCGTCAACCTCATCTATGCGTTTTAGCAGCGCGTCTGTGAGCTCGACCGGGCTCAGGTCGCCCTTATGTATGGCATCCCGAGCTTCTTCTATTGTAAGGCTGTGAAGTTCCAAGTCGTCCCCTTAGTTGAAAGTTAAAAACTGCCTGTTATTTTACAACTTCCCCCCTTTATAAAGAAAGTTTTCTATTGCCAAAAATGCCAATAATCACTATCATGTATTAGTATCCATAAAGCATTATCGGAGCTGTCCCGTATGAAAGACGACAACAGGACAAAAAAAGAGCCGGCAAATGAGGGCCATGAGTTATACAGGAACCTCTTTCATTATTCGAACGACGGCATCTTCATACATGACCTTGAGGGCAATATTTTAGATGTTAATCAGAAGGCGGCTGACCAGCTCGGATACTCAAGGCAGGATATCCTGTCCCTTAATATTTCAAGCCTTCATCCTGCAGAGTCGCTTCATCTTTTAAAGTCCGCGTTAAAGGCGATCTACAGCGACGGTTCCGCAAGACTTGTCATAGACTTTAAAAAGAAGGACGGCGGATTATTCCCGGCAGAGGTCTCTTCAGGCCTGTTTAACGTTGACGGCGATATCCTGATCCATGGCGTTATCCGTGACATATCAGCGAGAAGAGAGGTTGAAGACAAGCTGAGGAACAGCGAGATGATGTTCAGGGCTTTTTTTGACAGGTCTACTACCGGCATAATCATTTATCCGATCGTGAAGGACCCTCTTAAGGAACAGCTGAAGTTTGCGGACTTCAACTCCGCATTTCATGACTTCTTCGGCTACACAAGGGCTGAGATCGAAGGAAAGTCTGTTGATGATATTTCACACCCTGATGACATGATAGATAACACGGGGCTTATGAATGACCTGCTGGCAGGCAGGCGCAGCGGCTACCAGATGGAGAAGCGGTATTTTAAGAAAGGCGGGGAGATAATATGGGGCCTTGTCAACGTAACCACTTTGAGGGACCCTTACGGCAACAACTCCCATGTAATGACCACCCTGCTGGATATAACACAGCGCAAGAAGGTCAAGGAAGCGCTGATAGCAGAGCGCAATTTTTCAAAATCAATAATAAACAGCCTGCCGGATATATTCTTCTGCTTTGATGCCGCAGGGAAATTCCTCCTGTGGAACGAGAACTATGAGAAGGTCTCAGGTTATTCATCCGATGAGATATCAAAGATGAATGTCTTTGACTTTTTCACGGGCAAGGAGAAGAAGCTGATCTTCGAAAAGATCAAAGAGGTCTTTGAGCACGGCAGGTCAACTGTTGAGGCAAACCTCGTCTTGAAGAACGAGAAAAGAGTCCCGTATTATTTTACAGGGCTTCGTACCGAGATAGAAGGAAAGACATATCTCCTTGGCACAGGCATGGATATATCGAACCGT
Organism: Thermodesulfovibrionia bacterium; assembly: GCA_030646035.1. NCBI lineage: Bacteria > Pseudomonadati > Nitrospirota > Thermodesulfovibrionia > Thermodesulfovibrionia bacterium. The sequence continues at coordinate 170,045 of JAUSMY010000061.1, forward strand.
AAGAGGATGGAGGAGGAGCTTAGAGGGCTGTCATTGTCGGATGAACTTACCGGGCTGTACAACAGGCGCGGATTCATGACCCTTGCAGAACAGGAACTCAGGATAGCCCGCCGCATGAAGAGGGGCGTGATACTTCTTTACGCCGATCTCGACGACCTCAAAGTGATAAATGACGGTTTCGGCCATATTGAAGGAGATAATATGCTTAAGGACACGGCCCGCTTTCTTCAGGAGCTGTTCCGCGAGTCTGACATAATCGCTCGCATCGGCGGAGATGAGTTTGTAGTCTTCTCCATTCAGACAACCGATACTAGCGTTGATACGATACAGAGCCGCTTTGATGCGTGCCTTAAGGATTTCAATCAAAAGAGAAACCAGCCGTACATGCTTTCAATAAGCATCGGCATCGTCCACTACAAAGAAGACTGCCCTGATTCCATAGAAGCGCTCCTTACCCAGGCGGATAAGCTTATGTACGAGCATAAAAGGGATAAGCACAAGGGAAAAGGCGGGTAATAATTTCCCCTCTAAAAAGACCAACAGTAGGTGCTTTAAGCAGGGGGATAGGGGTGTGTTTATTTTTTATCTTTTCAAAACTGCCTTTAATGTCTTCTAACGCCCTATTATTACACACCCCTGCACCCCTCTTTTTAGAGGGGAGAACGCTCACTTCGTTTCCTGTAGCTTCAACAGTTTCACCGCAGTTATCAGTCCGATATCCTTTTTTAATCTCTCATTGACATCGAGCTTGAGCACTGCGTCAATCGTCTTATCATCCTGGTCAACTACAAAGTCAGGAAGCAGCCCCTTGCCCTGCCAGGGCTGGCCTTTGGGCGTGTACATGACTCCGGTTATGAACTTGACCCTGTAGTCATTCTTTACGGTGAAGGTCTTTTCGAAGACGCCTTTGCCGTATGTCTTTGTGCCTATTATCATCGCCTTCTGGTGGTCTCTTAGCGAGCCTGCAAGTATCTCAGCAGACGACGCCGTATTCCCATTCACCAGAACCGCTATATCAAAGTTCAGAGGCTCTTTGTTAGTAGATACATAGTTCTGATTCTTCTTATCCCTGCTGAACGTTCTCAATAGAATCCCTTTTTCAGGCAGAAATATCTCCACTATCTTAAGCGGCTCCATGAAGACCCCGCCCGGATCGTTTCTCAGGTCTATCACCAGCCTCTGGAATTTTTCATCATTCAGTTGGGCAAGCTCAGCCTTGAGCTTTTCATACATTCCTTCTGTAAACCTCTTGATCTCAATAAGCGCTATCCCGTCTGAGAGTTTTGTGACTATCAGATTCTCAGTCTCAAACTTTCTCCGCTTTATCGTCACATCAAATATCTCAGTCCCCCTGTTCACCTTCAGCGTGACCTCAGTGCCTTCGTCGCCGTCAAGGAGTTTGCCTATCTCGCTCACAGGCTTGCCCTTGATAAGCTCGGAGCCGACCTTGAGTATCCTGTCATACTGCATCAGGACATTCTCTGCGGGCGAACCCGGCAGTATCTCTGTAACGGTCAGGCTTCCGTCGCCTGCATTAAATGATGTTTTTATCCCTATAGAGACCTGCTCGCCCTTGAGGCTGTCGAATATCTTTGTATACTCTTCAGGCGTCCAGATCTTTGCGAGTTCCTTGTTCTCAGGAGGAGAGATGCGGCGCAGCATCCCCTCAATAGCCGCCCAGTAGAGCGCATCCTCGCTTATCTCATCGCTGTAATAGTTTTCAAGGATGAGCTTCTTTACCTCTTCGAATGTATCCTTCGCATCAGGGAACTTGTGCTCAAGCGCGACCGGGAACAAAGGTTCCAGCTTTGTATTGTCCTCAGCATAAGCCAAAGAAGCGGTGCATATAATAATGAATGCCAGAAGTGTATTAATTATTTTTTTCATAATAAGGGCCCTTTCCTTTATATATGTGTGACATGAGAGGATGTGGATATTATACACAAATACAAAATGAGGCCACAAAACAATATATTATTATTATATTGTGGCATAATTGTTATGTTTGAAACGAATCGTTATGGAGGGAGCGGTCATGCCGCAAGCGACAACACTAGGTGCCCCAGGACAGGCAGCAACATTTTCTTACAAAGGCAATGTTTTAGAAGGTGTTCTCATTGAGTATGAGTATGCAAATGTGTCTATAGATTATGAATTTTTTCAGCTGATTTTATCAGTTTTCCGTGGGCAACAAGTCTATGGTGGGTTCTCAGAAACCAATCCCACACAGGGTGGGTTAGGGGAATGGATAAGAGATAATTCTTACCTCAATTCACAACCCCTAACTCCGAGACATGTGTCTAGGATTGCTGCGATACTCGTAGCTGAAAAATATGCTACTTCAGAGAGAGAGGGAAATGCAGTTTTGATAAAGTTCAAGTCATAACCAGCGAAATTAGGGTTGAGTTTTTCTTCTTAATACCAACCTTATAACTATCATATGCTTAAATCAATCGCATATTCATCAATATTGCTCTGCTTATTGTTTGCAGGCTGTGCGAATCAGAACATAGAAATTAATAAACTCGCCGATACTATCTATCGGCAGGCGAATCTGCAAGCACCTTTGCCTCCTAATGAATTCAAGTCCGATGGCTGCTCCTATTGGCCTGATGGTGATTGGGGGGAATGCTGTATAAGGCATGACCTGGTTTATTGGCAGGGTGGTTCCCGCTCTGTGAGGCAGATGGCGGATACGAATTTAAAAACATGTGTATCCAACACCGGCCATCCTGTTGTCGCTGATCTCATGTACACAGGCACCCGAATGGGAGGAGTATGGTGGCTTCCGACTTCCTTCAGATGGGGCTTTGGATGGGATTATCCGCAGTACGGCCCTGCTAATATCGAATATTAGGTTCTTGACCGAAGACGTTACTTCCCCTCAAACAACTTCTTATATTCCCCATAGCCTTCTTTCTCCAAATCCTCTTTCGGTATGAATCTGAGGGATGCCGAGTTCAGGCAATAGCGGAGGCCTGTCGGTTTCGGGCCGTCGTCAAAGACATGACCGAGATGGGAATCGCCGTGTCTGCTTCTGACCTCTGTTCTATTCGCAGCAAGTCTGCTGTCTTTGCGCTCATTATTAGTGAAATAAATACGAAGAGGCTATTAGTTAAAATTATCCGTACGGGTAATAAATTAAAACTGGCCTTGAATTCTGATAATAAATAACCATTGACAAAAAAAGAAGTAAATGTTAAAACATAAATAATTAGTATCTGAACGGTTATATCCAATCACTAATCAAAAGGGTAAGATAAGGAGCGTCATGAAGATTGCTTTTGGATTGAATAAGAGAGTGGTCAATGCTGTCTGCATAATTCTTTTTATCGTTTCTGTCATCACATCTGTTCTGCCGTCTTCATCTTATGCCCTCACCGGCCAGGGCGTTATTAATATAGAAAAAAGGATAAAGAGCATGGAAGCCGCAGGGAACAAAGTAGTGGCTGTCCTGGACAAGTCCATTTTATCCATAAATTCTGATTCAAACACTTTCAGGGTTCTTGCTGAATTTAATAAAGAGGTCAAAGCCATCTCTATTGATGACACAGGGTCAAGGCTTCTTGTCTCGCTGGAGGATGAGAAAGATATATTAATTCTTGACCTTGAAACAGGGATGGTCCTTAAAAAGATCAAGACCGAAGAAAAGCCGGAGGCGTTCTGTATCGACACCGTGAGAAATATTGCAGCTGTTAAGCTGCAGGGAAAAGGGATCATCGAAATAATAAACCTTTCAAATATGACAGTGGCAAAGAAGATAAAGCTGAAAGATAATCTCTCCGGCTTATGGTGCTACTCAGAAAAGGGATTGCTGCTTGCAGCTTCAGGTGCTGAGAATAAAAGAGAGGACAACGAAGACGATGATGAAGAAAGAGGAGAAGATCATGAGAGCGATAAAGGCAGGTTATTCATTTTTACTGAAAAAGGTGAAAAGATAGCTGACCATGCTTTTGATAAGGGAATCAGGGACATTTCAATAGATAGTGATAATGCTAAGGCGGCTATACTCACAGATGATGGACATGTATACATACTCGATATTGATACACAGGTATTGACTCAATTAACTGCTCTGCAATATTTGCCGGGGGATATTGAACTTAAGGGAGACAGATTATTAGTTACAGACAAGGAAAGTGGTAATTTGATAACCATTGATCCGACAACAGGTGAAATAGTAAAAGAGGAATATATCGGCAGGAAAGTAAAACATATAGCTTGTACGGATAGCTATTGTCTTGTGAGCTTCAAAGATGGAATAAGGATATTGAAGGGAGAAGATCCTCTCGATGTTTCAATTAATACACCTTTAGATGGTGAAATGACAATCGCTGCTTCAGTTGATGTGCAAGGCCTGGCAACCTCACCATATCCGGTTGTCTCAGTCAATGTGAACGGAGTTGAAGCAGCAATATCAGGCAATGCTTTTACCGTTGTCATTCCGCTGGCAATAGGCATCAACACTATAACAGCCACGGCTACAGACGAAGTAGGCAGAATTGCATCCCGCAGCATCAACCTGACAAGGGCTGTTAAAGGAAGCATATCCGGGAAAGTGATGGACATATTAACAGGTTTACCACTTTTGTCAGCGAATATTTCTATTACAGATTCTGCAAATAATATTTATAATGTATCAACAGAGGCGGACGGTGCATATAACATAAGCGATATTGAATCCGGTGTTTTTAGCGGAAGCATAACAAAAGATGGATATACAGTTTATGACATATCAGGCAATGTCTTCTGGAACCAGGCTTTGACCATTAATGCTGAATTAAGCCCTATCTTGCCTCTAATAACAAATGAGGCGGTAACTGACATTACATCAAGTTCAGCAATGGTCTCATGGTCAACAGACTTGCCTGCTGATAGTTTTGTAGAGTATGGTGAAACCGTATCATATGGTAACTCTCTCTCCGATCCGGCTATGACTACAGTTCATAACCTGACATTAACCGGGCTGAAGCCGGTCACAAAATATTACATCAGGATAACATCGACAAACAATTATGGTTTCACTTCATCATCAGATTCAGGTTCATTTACAACTCTGGATCCGCCGCCTGCCATAAATTTAAACATAACTTATCCGGCTGATGGAGCGGCATTATCAAGAACTGATACGATGGTCAGCGGAATGATATTGAATGCTACGGGCAATGAGACCGGTGTGACTGTGAATGGTGTAGTGGCTGTTGTTTACAATGGCCGGTTCTTTGTGAATCATCTGCCATTGGTTGAAGGTGGAAATATAATTACGGTTAACGCAGTTGATACAGCAGGCAATATGTCCGCAACTTCAATCACTGTTTTTGCAGATACCACAAAACCGTATGTGACATTGAACTCTAATATCGAATCCGGCATTTCGCCTTTTGATGCGTATTTCTCAGTTGATACATCTATCCCGAATTCTGTATCAACCTATCAGATGGATGGTAATTATGAGGGGAGCTTTGATCTTGACTACACAGGCGCTGTTTTTGATGATGTATCATTTACTTATGCATACGAAGGCGTTTACTATCCAATGATATTGGTCACGGATTCAGCAGGCAATGGATATACTGATACCATTGCGGTAGTTGTTCAGGATAAAGTGGAACTGGATGATATTTTCATAGGAAAGTGGATACACATGAGAGATGACCTTATTGCTGGCGAGACTGAGTTAGCCCTAACCGTTTTTATCGATAATAATAAAGATAAATATAGAACTGTTTTTGAAGCTCTTAGCCCTCAATTGCCAACAATTATGGGAACATTTATCGAGTTTAATATTGTTGATGTTAAGGGAAACGTAGCTGAATATGAAATCGTTGCAGATGAAAATGGTGTTTTGTATTCATATCCTGGAACTTTAATCAAAGATGGCACCGGCATATGGAAATTTAATGACTTTTAATAAGGAGACTTTCATGCGAATATTCGGCCATTTGGCAATGATGGTTATCATGTCTGTTTTTTTAACAACAACAGCCTCTGCTTTTCTGATTCGATATGACGGGCCATATGAAGGAAGAGTAATTGACGCTGAAACAAAACAGCCTATTGAAGGGGTGGTGGTACTTGGTGTGTGGTATAAACAAATACCTAATGTGGCAGGTTCAAACAGTATTTATTATGATGCAAAAGAGACCGTGACGGATAAAAACGGAGAATTCAGGATTGAAGGTTTGGGGCTAAAGATATTCAGTTATGTAGGCACAATGCATGTTCTCTTATTTAAAGCAGGACATGAGTACTTAGGTTTATGGCCATGGGAGACATTGAAAGAGGATGGAATGCTTAGAGAAAGCATTAAATGGGAAGGAGAAAAAGCGATTATCCCTTTGAAGAAGTTTACGATGGAGGAGAGAAAGAAGAGGCATGCCGATAAGGAGCTCATTCCAGATCAAAAGCAAAAGTTACTGATAAGGGAATTAAATAAAGAATACAAAGAACTGGGCATTCCGCTTTATCCGGAGGTTGATTAAATCATGAAGTTAGGCAAAATTTTCTATTTTATAGTCGCTGGCTTCTTTGCTATTTCATTAAATCATAAAGCATTTGCATGGAATGAGGAAACTCATAAGAATCTCTCTCAGGATGCTGTAGAAAATTCAATTTTGCAACTCTCCCAAGGTGATTATATGAGCAAACTGGGATATGAAAATGGATTAAATGAGAAATTCTCATGGAATAATAAATCTCAATCTATTTTATTATGGGTCAGGGAAGGCGCTCAGCTTGAGGATGCTGATGCTATTTTTGGCAAAGCAAGATATGTAAATCATTTTCATAATCCGACAAAAGAATGGAATAGTGCGGGGCTTAATGATATTACAAGTGGAATGTCTTCTCTTTTATGGGCGCAATATAGTGCGAAACAAGCGACCTTTACAGAGGAAGATTGGTCATGGGAGAAGATCAGGCAGGTTTATTACTGGGCATTAATTTCACCGACTGAAGAGCAAAGACAGATAAATTTTGCTCAGACCTTCAGAGGGCTTGGCCATCAGATGCACCTTATTCAGGATATGGCCCAGCCTGATCATGTAAAAAATGATGCCCATCCAATTGATGGGTTAGGTTGGACAAATGGATTAGAGACGTGGGCAACTGACAATCCTGTGACAATAAAATCTTTTTCTTCATCTCCTGCATTTCCACAGGTAGCTTTAAATGTTGACATCAACTATGAAGGTAATATCTATTCTCCTATTACACAGTTTATCGATACGAAGCAGTATAGTGGCAGTTTAATTCCAGGTACGAGCCTCACATGGGGATTGTCAGAATATACCAATTCAAATTTTGTCAGTGACGACACGATATTTACCGAGAACTTTAGTCAAAGCAACAAGCATTATTTCCCTTATCCACGATATAGCCCAGAGAGCTATGTGATGCATGAGATAGATCTTCCAGATTTCAAAAAGAGAATATATCTAAGAAAACAAGGAGATGGTGAAAATATTGAGCACTTTGCTACTGCCGGGCCACTTTATAAGTATCTTAGCTTTGATCCTGCGCTTCAACGAGACGAATTAAAACTTGATCCGGTAGTACATCATGATTACGCCGAAATGCTCATCCCCCGCGCTGCAGGCTATTCCGCAGGGCTGTTGAATTACTTCTTCAGGGGAGATATTGACCTTATTTCTGAAGGCGGAGGTTATGTGATTACCAATAACTCTGCTGAAGAGATGGAAGGTATGTTTGAGCTTTATCAAGAAGATAGTAACGGAGTTAGAACCAGGATATGGAACGGTCAGTTGGTTTTAGGCCCATCCGGTTCTGGAAGTAATCATAGTGGCAATGTAAGTTTTCCGGGGACTGCTGGTAAGTATATGCTTGTCTTCAGTGGAAGGATCGGGAATGAATATGGCGCAGTTGCAGGGCGATTAATAGAATTATATCGGCTTGACATCATATCGCCGGGCAACGGGACGGTGACGAGCAGTGATGGAGGAATAAACTGCAGGAGTAACTGTTCTCTGGGTTATCTTAAAGGAACAGTAATCACTCTGACTGCTGTTGCGAATCCTGGCTGGATGTTTAGCGGTTGGTCGGCAGCGGAATGTCCCGGCACAGGAGATTGTGTCATAACATTAAACAAAGATACTGCCATAACACCAAGTTTTTCAGCACATCTAACCTGGTCAGCAGAGCCTGTTTCATACCCTCGCTACGGCGGTTATGTAGGCACTAATGGTGGGCATACGTCTATTGCCGTGGACTCCCTAAACCGTGTGCATATCGGTTATTATTTTGCTGATCCTATTGATCGTAACTTGCGAGAAGACTATTATCACGCAGTTAAAGTGAATGGTTCATGGAGTGGCAATCTGCTTGGAGGATACTCCAACCTTGAGTACACAGGACAGTATTCGTCCATGACTGTGGATTTATCAGATAATGTATATACTACTTTTCTTAAATACCAATACAATTATTCTCTCATGTATGCCACGAACGCTCCTTCCGGCGCATGGAATTATAATTCTATCAACGGCTCTGCTTCCTTTGGACAGACATCGATCAAAACTGATTCTTCAGGCTATGTGCATATAAGTTTTTCAGGTTCCGGCCAGAAATATATGACAAATGCTCCATCAGGCTCATGGGTTTCCACTGCAATTGATTCCAATTCTATTTCAAACAATTATTCCTCTATAGCAGTGGATTCATTTGATAAGCCGCACATAAGTTTTTACAGTACTGGCGGCCTTTGGCATGCAGCACAAAATGATCAGGGAATATGGAGCAAAGAGAAGATTGACAATAGCGGAACGTACACATCTATCGCGATTGATTCATTGGACAACGTGCATATCAGTTACTTTTCCGGCAGCGCACTCAAGTACGCGACAAACAAAGATGTTGTGCCGGGATATGGAAATTGCCCTGGCAATATTAACTGGAATTGTGCAGTGGTAGACAGTTCAGGAGGCGCATATACCTCTATTGCTTTAGACTCATCAGATAGAGTGCATATCAGTTATAATGCCGGTGGATATCTAAAACATGCTTATGGTTCTTACGGACTTTGGAATCTGGAAGCTGTTTACACTATCGCCTCTAACAGCAACACATCTATAGCAGTGGATTCATCAAACGTCGTGCATATCAGTTACAAAAACAGCGGCAATCAGATAATACATGCATTTGCGAATCTGCCGTAGGTTGTCTGCACGCTTATGCTTCAGAACTGTTTTAACGATACATCTAACCAGTGAGAATCCTTGCTCACTAAAATCATTCCTTAATCACACACTATATCCCCCCTTGTAACATTTCCGGTGAAGCAATAATATAGTTGACTGACTTTGAAAAATACGATAAGAATATACATGACAACTTTTAACCTTAACCCAATCTTATAAGGAGGAAACTATCATGAAAATGAACAAGTTTATTATTCTCTCTTCATTTATGGTCCTGATCTTTGCCATGCTTTTCGGCGGCAGCAAATTAGTACCTGATGCATCTGCGCACTGCGACACCATGAACGGGCCGGTTATTAAACAGGCGCAAAAAGCATTAGATGCAGGGGATGTAAACCTTATCCTTATGTGGGTGCAGAAGAAAGATGTAGCTGTGATTAAAAAGGCTTTTGATAGTACGTTATCTGTACGTAAGTTAAACCCGCAGGCGAAAGAACTTGCCGACATGTATTTTTTTGAAACATTGGTCCGTATTCATCGCGAGGGCGAAGGCGCGCCGTATACAGGGATAAAATCTGCCGATGCAGTGGTCGAGCCCGGCATAGACGCAGCTGATAAGGCTATAGAGAACGGTTCTGTTGACCATCTGGCTGAAGAGATCTCCACTATTGTCGCAAACGGGATACGCGAACGTTTTAAAGATGTAATGGAAAAAAAGAAACACATTAATGAAAGTGTAGACGCCGGGCGTGAGTACGTTGAATCATATGTTACGTTCATTCATTATGTAGAAAAGCTTCACCTTGCTGCTTCTGAAGGCAGCGAACATCATGCTGCTCCGGCAGAAGCAGGAACAGAAAAGAAGCATGTACATTGATATTCAGAGCGGCAGAACCGGGAGGCGGATATGGCAGATGAAGATCTCATAGGATTAAGAAGGCTCTATTCAGGATTTATGGCTTCAAGGGTAATACTCACGGCGAATAACCTCGGAGTCTTTGACCATCTGAAAAAACCTTCGGCAGCTTCAGCTGTTTCAAAAAAAATAAAGACCGATGCTCGTGCCATGGAGATAGTGCTTGATGCGCTTACCGGCATTGGTTTGGTTATTAAAAGTAAAGATGGAAAGTATCGCAATGCTCCTGTAAGCACCCGCTATCTTGTGAAAGGCGCCAGCCTCTATCAGGGTGATATCGTCAGGCACGCATCAGGCATGTGGGAAGGTTTCTCTCATCTTGACGAAGTGGTCAGAACAGGCCGCCCGGCAGAGCGCAGGCGCGACCATGAGGCGTTTATCATGGGGATGCATAACCTCACCATCCTCCGTACAGAGAGCCTTATTAAAGCGATCGGGATCAAAGATGTAAAGACGATGCTCGACCTCGGCGGCGGCCCCGGCACCAATGCGATGGCTATGGCAAAGAAGGGAGTGAAGGCAACAATCTTCGACCTGCCAGCGACGATAGCGATCGCCAAAAAGGTCGCGCGCCGCGATGGGATAAAGGGCATCACTTACATTGCCGGGGATTTTCATGTGGACAGTATAGGCTCAGGATATGACCTCATCCTCTTAAGCCAGATCTTGCATGCCTTTTCAATCGAGGAGAATATCGCGCTTTTGAGAAAGTGCATGACAGCCCTCAATCCCGGAGGCAGGGTAGTTGTGCAGGAGTTCCCAATCAACGAAGCCCGCACAGCCCCGCCGCATAGCGCTATCTTCTCAGTGAACATGCTAATGAGTACGCCAAATGGCCGGTGCTACACTACCAAAGAGATCAAACATTGGCTTTCTGAAACAGGGTATAAAAAGATAGCTGTGAAGAATACACCTGAGACGGTATGTATTGAGGGGAGAAAAGAGTGAAACTATTTTGTGATTGTATTTAGATTGTCATAGTGATAAATTATCTCATTCCAGCAAATACGGCTGGCTGTATTAATTGTTGGATGTATAAAACATGGTATTATGAGGAACAAAAATAAAATACAATTCATCACGAAATCTGTTTTGCTCTGCCTTGCGGTGTTGATTATTATCTTAATATCCAACGTAATGACTACTTATGCTAAAGACTGTACTCCTGAAGATGCAATGAAAGCGGAAGATTCAGCCTATGGTTTAAAAGGTTGGAAAGAAATCTATGACTCTTTCATCCAGTTTAGCCATTGTGATGATGGTGCGATTGCCGAAGGTTTTTCAGATTCAATTGTGACAATGCTTGCTTACAGATGGGATGAAGTACTTACTCTGAAGAAACTTGCTGGAGCAGATAGTAAGTTTTTAACCTTTACGATTCGTCATATTGATGCAACAACAAGCATTGATGATTTACGACAAGTTGTTGACAATGCTATATCTTATTGTCCGGCTGAAAGCACAACATTATGTGATGAAATAAAGAGGGAAGCAAATAGAGCGCTTAAAGAACTTGCTGATTTAGGTATTCGGTAGTTGCTCATATGACACATATAAAAATATGCCCAGATTGCAAAACTGAGTACAACCCGCACATCGAGAAGTGCGCTGACTGCGGGGCGGTGCTTGTGCATCCTGAGGAACTTGAGAGAGTGTATCAGGATCGTGAGAGGTGTGCGGTTGAGATGATTGCGGATCCGGTTGTGGTAAAGGATGGCGAGCTGAGGTGGATGAATGAGCTTTCTGATGTTCTTGTCCGCTCAGGGATTCCGTGCCTTGTTAACTCAGAGGCAGGGTGCAAAAAAGGATGCTGCGGAGAGAAGTTCCAGCTTATGGTCTCATCTGAGGATGCTGAGAGGGCAGGGGAGCGGATAGCTGATTACTATGCGGAGATAGATCCGGAGTTTCTGCATTCAAAAGAGATGCTCAGTCAGGGCAGATGCCCGGCATGTTCTACCCCAGTAGAAAGTGATGCTGCCGAGTGCCCGGAATGCGGCCTGATACTTCTTGTGATAGAGTAGCCTGAACTGGAATATTATTCTCCCCGCCAGTTTGATTAATCCCCTCTAAAACCTATAAAATTATTCAGTTATATATTGCGAGAGTGGCGGAATTGGCAGACGCGCCAGACTTAGGATCTGGTGCCGCAAGGTTTGGGGGTTCGAGTCCCCCCTCTCGCACCATTTCATACGAATAAAGGGGCCTTGCATACTCAAGACCCCTTATATTTCTTTTACCAAAATACTAATTACTGGAAGTATTGGTCATACCAATTGCGCTCGTCGTGCCTGTCATTTCGGTCATTTCTATCATCCCGATCATGTCTGTCATACCTGTCATTTCTGTTATCCACCATTTGAATATACTGCATCTTTTTCCAGAATGGCCGGTGCTTCATAAATGCCGGCCTTCCCCTGTGCCTCTGGTCATACTGGCGCATTCCAAAGGCAGATCCTCTTGCGTTGTCAAAGATCACTGTGACCATTACAGGCGCTTCATAACGTGAACTTGCCCTCTCTCTTTCATGCCGTGTGTCATGTGCATATGTTACTGACGTGACGGACAGTAACAGTACTGCTGTTAAAGCTGCGAATAATCCTTTCATCTTTGCCACCTCCATATATTTTTCTTGTCTCAAGATTAGAACATTGGTTCGAAGAAATGATGAAAATAGAGTGAAGAAGTTATGAAGCAATAAAATAAGCTTCTTGAAAATACTACCTGTTTCATTTATTATTCTGAAGCTCTCCAACAACTCAACTGACCGGAGGAAAGATGAATTATAATTTTGTAAGCTTTGCCGGCATATTCATACTGATGGCCTTTGCATGGTGCCTTTCAACTGACAGGAAGGTGATAAACTGGAGGGTCATCATATGGGGGACTGCAATTCAACTTATCTTCGCGCTCTTTATATTTGTGGTGCCTGCAGGCGCAAAGGTATTTCTCTTTATCAATGACGCGCTGGTAAATGTGATCGACGTTGCGGGAGCGGGAACACGCTTCATCTTCGGCAGGCTTGCGCTTCCTCCCGGAGTAAAAGATGAATGGGGCGGCGAGTCGCTCGGTTTCATCTTCGCGTTTCAGGCGCTTCCCACGATAATATTCTTCTCGAGCCTGATGAGCATTCTTTATTATGTGGGATTTATGCAGTGGCTCATCGGCATATTCGCAAGGACCTTCACAAAGCTTATGAGGATAAGCGGGGCAGAGTCTCTCTGCGCTGCGAGCGAGATATTTGTAGGCATTGAATCATCGACCGCCATCCGTCCTTATCTTGAGAAGATGACGATGTCTGAGTTCTGCACTGTGCTGACCGCTGGAATGGCAACCGTTGCGTCAAGCATATTGGCGATCTATATCATGATCCTTCAAAAACAGTTTCCTGCCATAGCGGGGCATCTTGTGTCAGCCTCATTCCTCACAGCGCCTGCCGCGATAGTCATGTCGAAGATCCTTTTGCCTGAGACCGGAAAGCCTGAGACGCTGGGACTGCATGTCAAGCCTTATCAGGAAAAGGAATCGTCATTTATCGAGGCTTCAATAAACGGGGCGACCGCCGGGACAAAACTGGCTGTCGGTGTTGTGACATTGCTTGTCGCGTTCCTCGGACTTGTAGCGCTGGCGGATTTCATATTTGCGGGAGTCGGTTCAAAATTAAACAGCCTGCTCGGCCTCAATATGGACTTGTCGCTCAAGGTGCTTTTGGGATACATATTTTATCCGTTCACGCTTATCATCGGAGTTCCCCCGTCAGACGCTGTTGAAATATCGAAATTGATCGGCGAAAGGGTCATCCTCACAGAAACAAAATCATATATGGATCTCGCTGTGCTTATTGAGAATGGCGCTCTGCATGACCCGCGCTCTTCATTTATAGCGGTATACGCCCTATGCGGTTTTGCCCACTTCGCATCCCTTGCCATATTTGTTGGCGGGGTATCTGCGCTGGTTCCGTCCAGAACCGGAGACCTCTCAAAAGTGGGCCCAAGGGCGCTTCTTGCGGCGACATTGGCAACGCTTATGGCAGCTGCTGTTGCCGGGACTTTTTATAGCGGAGGCTCCATATTACTGGGGCGGTAATATGTTTGAGCCGATAAAGTATGATGTAATAATCGCAGGCGGCGGGCCTGCCGGTTCCACTGCCGGTTATATCCTTGCCAAAGCCGGCCTGAGTGTCCTGCTAATTGACAAGAGCGTTTTCCCGAGAAAGAAGCTCTGTGCAGGGCTCATCACCCACAAGACCGTCAGGCTTCTGAAACGCGTATTCAATGAAACAACAGACTCCTTGAAAGAGATCGGTGCGATCAATTTTGAATCTGACAGATATGAGATCCTTCACAGAAATGAGAGCCTTGCAAAGAACAGGTTTGCCATTCCTTATTATTTTGTAGAACGATTTATTTATGACGACTTTCTTCTGAATAAGGCAAAAAGCGCAGGCGTGGTTACAGCCGAAGGTGAGGGCGTCACTCACTGCGACCTCTCTTTAAATGAAGTGACTACAGATTCAGGCAGGACGCTTAAGGCAAAGTTCATCATAGGCGCTGACGGTGTGCACAGTTCAGTAAGAAAGGGATTTCCACATGAGAGGTTTAATAAGGATTCCTGGCAATATGATCTTGGTACTGCGATAGAGATAACCGTTGATAGGTCTGATATAAATTTTGAAGTGGATCATCCCATGGTCTTTTTCGGTTTTGCGGATTACGGTTACGCATGGATATTTCCTAACAGAGAAAGACTGGTGATCGGCATATGCGGCCTTAACAGGAAGAATAAGAAGAAGGGCTTTGTGAAATCTTTTCATGATTTCTTATCTGAGATCGGCATGGATGAATTAAAAAAAGAGAGCGTGAAAGGATATCCTCTTCCTTTCGGCAATTTTCTTTTGAAGCCGTTCTTCGGCAATGCGCTTCTCACAGGCGATGCAGCAGGATTTGCAGACCCTATATTCGGTGAGGGGATATTTTACGCGCAGAGAAGCGGCGAGCTTGCTGCACGGGCTATTATACAGTCAGTGAATGAAGGCACAGACGCCTGGAGCGCTTATCATGCATTACTGCAAAAACATATACTGCCTGAGATGATCTCGGCAAAGAGGCACCACTGGTTCTTTTATAACAGGCTGCAGAAGCAGTTCCTGAAGATCGTTTTCAACAAATTTGCAAACAGCGCATCGGAAACAGTGCATGGGATCAGAAGCCACCGGGGCCTCAGGAAGCTGACAGAAGGTAACTCTTAACTTTTCTTACACTATCTTGTAACCAGCTTTTTTAACCGCGTCCTCAATATTTTCTTTGCCGGTCTTTGCTGCGTCATAGGTGACCTTTGCAGAGCCGATTGCTACTTCAGATGAAGTCACGCCGTTAAGATTATCAAGAGCCTTCTTTACAGCCATTACACAGTGTCCGCAGCTCATGCCGTCTATCTTTAAATTTACTTCAGCCATAACCGCCTCCTCATAAAACTTAATAACACATGAATGATTTTAACATTTTATTGTCATTGACTAAAAAAAATATGTTGCTATATACTGAGTTAAGGAGAACATAAGGAAAGTTAAGTCAGAACTTGCGGAGTAAAAAAAAATCTACAAATTATAGTATTGTAAGAATAAGAGTGGATGAAAAGAGTCGAACCAATCAGCCTGGAAGTAACTGGAGAAAAAAGGTTTGGTTAATAAATCAAAAAGGGGGCGAATATGAAAAAAGGTTCTAAATTGATTCTATTATTATCTGCAATATCTATTTTTGTTTTAGCGGTGATAGTTCCTCCATATATCCGTTATCTCCCTAACGGTGTTATTTTATCGCTTGGCCATGAATTTCGACCAAAAATAATTAACTTAATTATGCCTGATTATACGCTTCAATGGGGTGCTGTTGTTAATGCCAACTTATTATTTTCTGAGGTTATTGCCATCACAGCTTTTGCCGTGATTATGCATATGTTTTCAAAAGACTAATAGAACCCTGAAAACGCTCTATATTAAGAAAGGGGGTTAACCAATAATGGTTAGCTCCCTTTCTTGCCTCCTGTAGTTATAATCATTTATCTGTAGGATAAATACCTACAAATAAATCAGCCGTATTGCCATATACATATTTAGTAATCTTATATAGTATACATGTAAGAAAACAGAATCATACATAATAATTCTTTAAGGAGATTGTTGAATCATGATGAAGAATCTTATAAAGAAAATACTTAAGACTTTTTCAAAGACAAAAAAGCACAGAAAAATAAAATTTGCCATTCGTTACATTATTTATTGATAAATGTCTTGCCGATTACCTTTTTATTAAAAGGCAGAACCTGTTTGTGAATTGATCGATTCTTTCTGCTCTCCCAAGTGTTGCACTTCATTGTTAACTGGCGTCAGCAAAAAAAAAGAGTTAATCCCGATTTGTCGGGACTACCCCCTTGTTTTTAAATGGTGGAGCTGAACGGGATCGAACCGTCGACCTCTTGACTGCCAGTCAAGCGCTCTCCCAGCTGAGCTACAGCCCCGAAAATCTTGCCAAAGAGAGGCACACTATATCATCGAGTCCAAACGTTGTCAATTTTGATTTGCCGGTGATTTCGCAAAAATGGCCTCGGAAATGAATGTTGACCAGATCATTAATCACGGTTGACAATAAAATTGCGGACAGATATGATGAACCCTATGACTCGACGCATTTACATGGATTATGCTTCCACCACGCCCACGGATCCGGCGGTAATTACCGCCATGCAGCCGTATTTTTTTGAAGCGTTTGGCAATCCTGCCAGCCCGCATTATTACGGACATGAAGCTTCGAAGGCCCTAGAATCGGCGCGCGAACAAACAGCCGGTTTTATCGGCGCAAAAGCGGATGACATTGTCTTTACGTCCAGCGCCACCGAAGCTGTCAATCATGTGATGTTCGCTCT
>JAUSMY010000062.1 GCA_030646035.1 Thermodesulfovibrionia bacterium
GTAAGCCTCCGACGAACCCCATCTTGCGTTGTATCTGATGCCTATTGATCTTTGCTGAAAACAAAGATATGAAAAAAGGCATAAGCGATCCAAGGCGGTCGCGGCTAGATTCTGCATCATGGGCGTTGTTGTTGGAAGTACAGGAATCGAGTGGGCTAAGCGTAAAGGACTTTTGTAATTCACAAGGTATCAGCGTGGCTTCATTTTATCAATGGCGGAGCCGTTTGCAAGGAGGCAAAGTTGCTGATGGGGGCCTGTTCAGCCCCATAGAGATACAGGAAAAGCCCTCGGGCAGTATAACAGTGGAGTTGCCGGGCGGGATTTTGCTGCGGTTTTCGCAGTTGCCGCCGGTGGATTACTTGCGGGATTTGAGTTCAAAATTTAGCGGGTATTGATATGATCGGCTTTACCCCATCACAGCGGTATTACCTGAGCCGCCAGCCAGCTGACATGCGTAAGAGTTACGACGGGTTGAGCGGCCTGGTGCGCCAGGGCTTGGGCCGCGACCCGTTGAGCGGGGAGGTGTTCATATTCATGAACCGTCGTCGGACGCTGGTCAAGTTATTAGTGTGGGATCGCAGCGGCTTTGTGCTGTGGTCAAAGCGTCTGGAGCGGGGGACGTTCGAGTTGCCGCGCAGCACGGCGGTGGGCGCCTCGATCATTTTGGGCTGGGAAGAGTTGGTGTTGATCCTGGAGGGCGTATCGCTGGGAAGTGTTCGGCGGCGAATGCGTTATTCGCGTGTCCAGGCCGCGGCCTGAAAAAACGGGGACGTTATCCACCGTTTTTGAGGCCGTGGTGTTGAAAACGGTATTTTTGGAAATTTTTTTCGAAAAAAGGAGGCGATATCCACAAAATCTGACGGCAGGGCGTTGGGAAAAAGGGCTTGCAGGGCATGGTTTGAGCGGGTATCTTTGTCATGTGCAAAACACAGACAATCAAACAGTTCAGTTGGCCGACTACGAAAAAGTGGTGGCCAGTTACCAAAAGGTGGAGGCCGAGAACGCCGACTTAAAACAGCGCATCGCGTGGTTCGAGCGGATGGTGTTTGGGCGGAAGAGCGAGCGGTTTGTACCGGCAGAAGCTGAAGCGGGGCAATTGAACCTATTGTTTGACGCGGAGCAAAACGTGGCGGTGGAGCAGTCTGTTCGGCAGTTGATCGAGGCGCACGAGCGCAAGGCGCCGGAAAAGAAAGGGCCTGGCCACAACGGCCGCGTGCCGATCCCGGCAGACCTTCCTCGGGTGGAAGAGGTGATCGAGCCCGAGGAGGACGTCAGCGGCATGAAGCGCATTGGGGAAGACGTGACAGAAGTATTGGAATACGAGGCAGGCCGGGTTTGGGTGCGGCGCATCGTGCGGCCCAAATATGCCCGTGTTGAGACCACTGAAGATGATACCAATCAAGGCCAGATCGTGCAGGCACCGGCAAAGGACTTGCCCTTTGGCCGTTCAAAAGCCGGGGTGAGCCTCATCGCGCATATCCTGATCTCGAAATATGTGGAACACCTGCCGCTGCACCGGCTCATCGCCCGATTTGCCCGTAGCGGGCTGAAAATCCCGCCCGCCACGATGGGCCAATGGGTCAAAACCGGGGCCGATCCACTGCTGATCCTCTATGAAGCGTACAAAAAGATCGTTTTTGAATCTTTTTACCTCCAAATGGACGAAACAACGCTCAAAGTGCTGGAGGGCGAAAAAGGCAGGGCGCATTTGGGATACCTGTGGGCGGTGTTCGACCCGATACACAAACTGCCCTTCTTCTTTTATCAACCGGGACGCGACCACAAAGGCCCGAAAAAATTGTTGGAACGTTTTGCAGGTGTGCTGCAATGCGACGGGTTCGGCGTGTATGAAACACTGAACGCCAAACTTGATGCCCTGGCCCTGATGAACTGCATGGCGCACATCCGCCGCGAATTCTTCGAGGCCCAAAGCAATGATGTCCAGCGGGCTCAAACTGCCCTGACGCTCATCAAACTCCTGTACGAGGTGGAAGAAAAGGCCCGAACCTTGGGGCTCAACGCCGAACAACGCCTTGAACTGCGGCTCAAAGAGTCAAAACCAATCTTTGACACCCTCGGTGAATGGCTCCAAACCGAATACAACAAGGTCACCCCGGCCAGCGCCATCGGAAAAGCCATCAAATACGCACTCAACCGGTGGAAGAATATGGTGCTGTTCTTTGCCAATGGCAATATTGAGATCGACAACAACTTAGTGGAGAACATTATCCGTCCGGCGGCTATCGGGCGCAAAAACTATCTGTTCGCAGGCAGCCACGAATCGGCCCAGCGAACGGCCATGCTCTACACCTTCTTCGCCGCATGCAAACATCACCGCATCGATCCCGAAAAATGGCTCACCGATGTCCTAAACCGTATCAATGACCATAAGATCAGCCGACTGGAAGAGCTGATGCCACAAAACTGGAAACCCGAGACTGAATCAGCAGCCCGTGATTGAAAATATAAGGCACGCTCACGCAAAAGTCAAGGGTGGAAAATATGCAGCAAGATGGGGTTCGTCGGAGGCTTACGGTAATGGCATCTATAATTGAGAACCAACCTGTTTTGTGTGCATACCCTAGTTAAAAACACCAAGCACTGCGGAATCATTCAAATATTGTTGCCGCCAAAATGCTGCTCAGTTGGCGGCTCAAGGCAATGATATTACTCTAAATTCAAGTACCTTGTGCGGCAAATGCTGTGAACAAGCATCGCCAAACTACAAATAAACTATCATCAATTCAATTTACCCATGGTTTCTGCCAAGAGGTTGAGGTAGCCCGGATTTCGCCCGGTTTTTATTGGGTCGAAATGGAATCTGAAGGTAATAGGTACTTTGCGAAATTAGTGGTGGAGTGATCAATTCAAAGCATTTTACGAGTGAATTTTAAACAAAAAAGAACAAACAATGAAACACATAAAAGTAATAATATTTGTACAACTTTTTTCTGCGGTAAACATCCTTTTTGCCCAAGATATATACACCTTGGAATGGAGCAAGACCGAATCTTCTCAAATTATATCATATACGGAAGATTGCCCAGATGCTCTGAGCCACGAATGTCAAAAGGTTAGACTTGATTCTGAGAAGAATATAATTGTAGCAGGCAGTTCCCTTGAAAATGGAAGTTTTGATTTTTTAATAGTTAAATATTCCAATAATGGTGATTTGTTGTGGAAACACCTATTGAACCCTGCAACCGGAAGCGTTGATTATTTAACAGGAATTCTGATTGATGACGAAGACAATATTATTGTGATTGGTCATAGTATACAAAGTAATGATATAGCAAAAAGCATTATAATAAAAATTAGCGCTGTTGGCGATATTATTTGGCAAAGCACCTACAGCAATGATTATGAATGGAGTTTTCCACGAGATTTAACCTTGGATGATAATGGAGACATTTACCTAAAAGGCTATATAAATAAAGACTATTACAATGGAGAAATATTCGTAGCAAAATTTGACAAACATGGAACATTTATTTGGGATAATATCTATTCGGATGATGAAAATGGTACTTACAAAGGGTTGAAAATTAGAATAGTGAATGAACAGATTCAATCTTTAGGTTATTTTCAAGGTTCATCTCCGTTCGATGCGAGAATGGTGTTTTTAAAGCATGATAAGAATGGAAACTTAATTCAGTCAAATGAGACATCCTATCTTGGTCAAGGGGGCGGTTTAACTTCTTACTTTATTGATGCACAGGGTAATTCTTATATCGGATTATTTGGTACTTTTAAGATATTAAAATATAATAGCGATGGCAGCCAACAATGGACATTTACTGTTCCAAACAATCTTCCGAGCAATGTAATTGCTGAAGAGGTAGAAGACATTATTTCTGATAGCAATGGTAATGTATATATCACAGGGCGTCACTATGGTGAGAATTATGGTAATACTTCACTCTATACAAACGGAGATTTACAAGTAGTCAAAATTTCTCCTGAAGGGAATTTGATTTATGACTATAATTATCAAAATTTGGGCACAAATGCTTTTGACGGAGGAAACAAACTTTTTTTAGGAAAAGATGACTGCTTAGTAGTTGGTGGTCAAAGTCAAAAAAATTACATTAGTGATTATGATTATGTAGCGATAGTATTAAATGAATTTGGAAAAGCAATTGACACCTTGCGGTATAGTGAACAGGGGGATGAAGTAATAAAGTCCGTAATAATGGATGATAATTTGAATTTCTATGTTACTGGAACCGGGAATGGAAATACCCTAACACAGAAGTATTTTTTTCAGGGTGTGCTAGATGTGAAAGAAGATTATTGGGTTAAAGATAACATATCCGTATATCCCAATCCATTTAATGAATACATTAATATAGGTTTAAATGAAAAATATAACAATATTGATTTTAGGGTTTTTAACTCAAGTGGGAGTATCGTAGGGGAATTCCTAAATATTGTTTCTGGTATTAGAATTGATACGCACGCTTTATTAAAAGGTACATATTATTATCAAATAATTACAGAAAACTATACTCATTTTGGGAAATTGTTAAAATAATTATGCCTGGTCTATACCTCCACATCCCCTTGCTACCTCGTGTGGCTACGGTATGCACATTAAATTCATTGATTATCAACAACATCTTTTGCTTTGAGGTCAAAAAGCACTGATGTATTTCAATTGTACCCTTGGTCATCAAAAATTGAATCGAACGTATTTTGAGTTAATTGAGCGGGTTAGCAATCGCTTGAGCTTGAAAATCAGGAATATTGCAGAGGATCGAAGTCAAGAAGTTCGATTTGGCAGATTGCTTCGGCATGGTGAACTTTGCTTGAACGAAATGATTCAAATGGGAGTTGAGTTTTCAATGTCAGGCACTGCTATAGAACATGTATTGCTGGTTCAGGATAGTAGTGAACTAAGTTTTGGTTTTAACCCATTTCAAAGTGGACTTTCCGGGGTTGGAGGAGGGGCAGAACTTGGGTTTTACATCCACCCGGTAATTGCCTTAGACGCAAAAAGCCATATTTGCCTTGGTTTGGCCAATGTCGAGGTTTTCAAGCGGGAAGAGCGGCAAATCTATCGAAACAGAGAGAAATTTGAGCATAAACAGAGTTTCCGCTGGCTAAGCAGCGTCATCGCAGCTAAGCAACATTGTGCGCCCTGCAAAGACGTCACCGTAGTTTCGGATCGTGAGGGAGATATCTATGACGCACTATGTCTTTCTATCTTAATTCACGGTACAAATAATAGCCCTTGATAATCAATGAATTTAATGTGCATACCGTAGCCAGATACCATCTTGACGGTTTCGGCACTTTCGGTAAAGGTGGCTGCTATCCATTCTTCCGGGATCAAAGCGACGATATCGTCGATCACCTGTTTATTCAGCACTTGCTTCATGGATCGATCTACTCCCTCGAGGACCGAAGCCTGCCGCAACAGCACATGCAAATCATCACCCTCCTTCCAGTTCATCTCCAAAATTATCGTCCGGTTTTTTAGGCTTGCTGCCAGAATCCAGTTCATCATTGTAAATATCCGGCTCGAAATCCTCCTCATCGCCTGCCGGGCCAAGGCTGCTTTCATAGGCAGCGCAATTGGTTTCAATGCCAAGGTCGCCGGTAGGAGCCACAAACCGGGCAAGGAAATCGTATCCGGATTTGGGATCTTTTTCCAAACGACTAATAAAGGAGGCAAAAATGGGTCGGGCCATGCGAGAACCTTGTCCATCGTTGAGGCTAAGGAAGCGGATCCAGCGGTCTTCCCCGCCCACCCAGGTGCCTACCACGAGCCGGGGCGTGATGCCCATGAACCAGCCGTCGGTGTAATTGTTGGTAGTGCCGGTTTTGCCGCCCACCTGACTTTTAAGCGTATTGATGCCGGGTGCGCCTTTTAC
>JAUSMY010000063.1 GCA_030646035.1 Thermodesulfovibrionia bacterium
ATCGGCGCTGGCGAATATTTTCGGCAAGCCGTTGTTGAGCTTTGGTCAATGTTATAAGTAACATGGGTGTATTACTATATCCCTCAAATTGTCTTCTAATAACATTATGGTATTAGTAGAGCGGTCTTTCAAGCTCGCCCACAGGTGTTCTTTGCGGCGAGAACTGCATTCTTCTGCTATTACTTAAGTACATGGAGTGAGTAATTATCAGACGACTTGCGGTTTATATATATGTTAACTATAGTGGCCGTTCATCCTGAAGTCTATGAGGGACCGGCATACAAGGTGGTTCATTGTCGTGGTGCACCGGAGAGCCTTGAGCGTGCACTTCTCGGAGTTGAAGCGCGAAAGCGCCAGAAGATGAAATTCGCCTTGGCCTTGCAGATCGAACGTCTTGCAAACGGGCAGTCGATGTCAAATGAGAATTTTCCGGAGGAGGGCGATCTTCCTTTTAGCCAACTGACTGGCCGCAGAGCAAAATTCAGAGCGTTAAAACGTTTACCAGTGCGCGGATATTGTTGGCTGTCCGGCAAGCATCAAAACACGTGGTTTATAAGCCACTACATCAAGAAGGATTTTAATAAACTGCACGAGTCTGATACCCAGAGAGTTCACCATAACTGGCGTGCGTTGGAGGAATAGTGACTGCAAGAGAGCTTTTCTATCATCAGGACAAGGTGTTCACCACCGCCGAAGACAAGGCGTACGCTCGAGAAGAGCTGGTCTATAACGTCACCGAGGATATTCTTGTTGTCATGGAGGAGATTAAGGTACCAAAGACAGAACTGGCGCGGCGCCTTGGAAAGTCCAGATCTTATGTCACCCAGATACTGAGTGGCGTTCGAAATATGACTCTGGGCAGTCTTTCCGATATCTGCTTTGCACTTGGCGTAAAACCGTGTGTTCAGATTATCCAGAATAAACAGGTGCCTTCCTACACTACTGTGGGTTGGACCAAAGAATCTGCCAATTCAAATGACTTCGGGTATGAGGTCAAATCACAGCGTAAGCTTGCCAAAGAGAATAAAGAGGTCTGG
>JAUSMY010000064.1 GCA_030646035.1 Thermodesulfovibrionia bacterium
AGAAAAGCGGTCTGCTCCGGATGTTCCTTCGCATACCGCTTTCCCATCGCTTTATTAATGACCGGTTGAACCGCGACGAGAAAGATTTCATCCCCTTTTTTCGTTCCACCACCCACGCCAGAAGTCAATGTAGCTCTGACGCACGAGTCTATGTAAGCCGAAAAGGTGATTCCATTCTTACCCAGGATTCCTTTCAACCGGTCAGTCTGTTTTTCATTTAAAGTAACCGAATACGGTTTCCGTATCCTATTCACCTTACTCACCACACCCGGTTTCCTCATCCCCTTCACCATAAATTATCCTTTCTCATACATTGTCCATACAGTCAACAAATATTTTCTTTCAAAAAGGCAACGGTTCATCATTCTCAAACAACCCCAAAAGCTTAACCACCGTTTCGTTATTCAGATAACACCACAACCCCGGAACATCCATATTAATATTATATTTCTGCACTTTTTGCCCCCGCTGTTTTTTATTTGCATCAATCATTTTTTTCAAAACTCGCCTAATCCGGACAAACTTGTCAGCTGATACTTTTTCCATTTGCATCTTGATCTTCAACCGTGACTTGTTTCTTATCCCCCAGTAACGCCCGATTTCATAGTCAAAGACTTGCTTTCGGCCATCCTTCCCAACTTTCGCAATATACTTTGAAACGTAGCTAATCCACTTTCGCCAAGTCTGGACGGGCTCAACCGATGTACCCGCCGCCAGATGTTTCAAATCTCGAGACCCGACAACTTCAAACCATTGACGAGAAATCCATTCCTTGCCGGCATTATCAACCAGACCGGGAGCATTCCAAACTGCAACATGAAAATGAGGGGCGCCACGCTCTTGAGGTTCAATACGCCAGATTCCCACATATCCCGGAAAATGACGATCAAAGCGCCGCCACAAGGCCCGTAAATCTCTTTTCCATCTTTCCGGTTCATCCGGCCATTCTCCCGGATAAGTCAGCGTAAGGAAGTCAGGCAACCCCATAGACTCGACATCTATTGACCCGCACAGCTGCATCAATCGCTTCCGGGAACTATGCGAGAGATCGGAGATTGCTCCGCGAGTTTGCCTTACACCTTCCGGTTTTCCGCCACTGGTTGAATTTGTTCGATTGAGCATGAGCAACCGACCGCCGATCGACATTGACACGCTATAGGAATGCAAACGATAATTTTCAACAATCGTCCGCCGCTTGACATTTACCTTTGAACCTGATAGAGTAGCTTTCACGTTTTGTATGAACCCCGAAACCAACCCCCGCAAAAGAGAAGGTTTTGGGGTTTCTTTTTTCCCCTTTCAACTCATATTCTTATAAATCACCATAACCACATATAAATAAAAGAATAACTACCAAAATCACCATAAACTAACAAACCAAACGCGCAAATATGACATGATAGACAAGCCCAGGTTCTTAACCATGGCTACCGGGTTATGGACAACGAAAAACCCGTTGCCCACAACCCGGTTGGCCTCCGGCCAGCGACCCCCCGACAAGTGCACGCTCACGCGCTAACAAACATATCATTTTTTTCTCTCAATAGAATCAAGCGTCAGAAAAGCGGTCTGCTCCGGATGTTCCTTCGCATACCGCTTTCCCATCGCTTTATTAATGACCGGTTGAACCGCGACGAGAAAGATTTCATCCCCTTTTTTCGTTCCACCACCCACGCCAGAAGTCAATGTAGCTCTGACG
>JAUSMY010000065.1 GCA_030646035.1 Thermodesulfovibrionia bacterium
CGTAACCTTCACAAACAGCTCAACAGGCAATGACCAGCCATTGACATACGAATGGGATTTTGACAATAACGGCACAGTTGACTCGACACTGTCCAACCCTTCATATGAATACACAACTGAAGGCACATACACCGTAAAACTTACAGTCACAGATTTTGACGGAAGCACAAATTCGCTGACAAGGACTAACTATATAAGCGCTACATCATGCCTGTCGCCTGTAAAGGTCACAGGCTCAGTGAATTCATATTACACATCTCTTCAGCCTGCGTATGATGATTCATCAGAAGGAGATGACATCCGTTTCCAGGATGATTCATTCAATGAGAACCTTATATTCAATGTTAACAAGGCGATAACGCTCAGAGGCGGATATGACTGTGATTTCAATACAACAACCAATAAGACAGTCATAAACGGCAATGTGACAATAAGCGACGGCGTAGTAACATTGGAAAATGTAATAATCCAGTAACTATAATAAGATAACAACAAAAGGGAGGAAGAAAGATGAAAAAGATACTGATCTCATTAGTGACATTGGTTTTAGTATTTACCGGAGCGGAGATGCTGTATGCGGCCGGAGACCTGTTAGTGACCGGAAACCTGGGAGTAGGCACCCTGACACCGGATAACAAGATCGTGGTCAACAGCGGAAAGATCAAGACTATCGGGACATACCAAAATCAGGGGTTTATTGCTGACTATGTGGCTCCCGGTGATGACCCCACAGCAACAGCCTTGACCTCAGGGTTGGAAAGGTCCGCCTTCTTATTTTCAAAATGCGAGGGGTGCAGCAACGGATTTCACAGTTTTGCCATCCAGGCACGCTCCCGGGCAAATGTTTTGCTTGGATCGCCAGCGCGGACGGACACCGTTTTTGAAATAACGGAATACGGCATGACAAGCATAGGGAAATATGAACCGGCTGCATGGCTGGATGTGTCAGCCTCGGGATATAATAATATTGACCTCTTCAGGTTAAGCTCAACTGACGCGACCAATGGGGATATGTTCATAGTGAAGAACACCGGCAATGTGGGAATAGGAACAATCGCCCCTACTGAGAAGCTCTATGTTACCGGCAACATATATGCAACAGGC